>NZ_JBEXXQ010000005.1:0-267010 GCF_040630525.1 Streptomyces sp. NPDC005799 | reverse complement strand
CGCCACAGCGGCTCGTACCAGGCCCGCACCAGGTCCAGGTAGCGCAGGTCCCCGTTGGGCTGGGAGGGCTGTTCCAGTGCCCAGCGGGCGTTCCAGTCCCAGACGACGGCGACCTGCGCGGTGGAGACACTTCCGCGCACCTCGGCCAACGACCCCAGATCCGCGCCGAGTCGGACCACGTCCCGCCAGATCTGGCTGTCGGTGCCGGCGTGCGGGAGCATCGCGGAGTGCCACTGCTCGGCGCCCGCCTTGGCCGCCCGCCACTGGAAGTAGGCGATGCCGTCGGCGCCGTGGGCGACATGCGCGAGGGCATTGCGGCGCATCTCGCCGGGGCCTTTGGCGCGGTTGACCGGCTGCCAGTTGACCGCGCCGGTGGAGTGCTCCATCAGCAGCCACGGCCCGCCCGCCAGGGACCGGGTGAGGTCGCCGCTGAAGGCGATGTCGATCTCGGAGGCGGTGTCGGTGGACTGGAGGTAGTGGTCGTTGGAGACGATGTCCAGCTCGGGGGCCCAGCGCCAGTAGTCGAGGGCGTCGAAGCTGAAGTTGACCATGAAATTGGTGGTGGCCGGGACGGACGGGGCGACCGTCCGCAGGAGGTCGCGTTCGGCCCGGTACAGGGACAGCAGTTCGTCGCTGCAGAAGCGGCGCCAGTCCAGCTGGTGGGTGGGGTTGGGGACCGCGCCGGTGGCGCGCGGGGGCAGGATCTGGTCCCAGTCGTAGTACCACTGGGACCAGAACGTGGTGCCCCAGGCATGGTTGAGGGCGGTCAGGTCCTCGCCGTACTTCGCCCGCAGCCAGGTGCGGAAGGCCGCCGCGCTGGTGTCGCAGTAGCAGGCCGCGTTGTGGCAGCCGTACTCGTTGTGGACGTGCCACATCACCACGGCCGGGTGGTCGGCGTAGCGCTCGGCCAGTTCGCCGGTGATCCGCAGGGCCGCCTCGCGGTAGGCGGGGCTGGACGGGCAGAACGTCTGGCGGCTGCCGTACGACAGTGTGCGCCCGTCGCGATCGACCGGCAGGGCCTCGGGATGCTGGACGAAGAACCAGGCCGGCGGGGCCGCGGTAGGGGTGGCCAGGTCGGCGGCGATGCCGTGGTCGTGCAGGAGGTCGAGGATCCGGTCCGTGCGGGAGAAGTCGTAGGTGCCCTCGGACGGCTCCAGCAGCGCCCAGGAGAAGATGCCGACGCTGACCATGTTCACGCCGGCCTCGCGCATCAGGCGTACGTCCTCGGCCCAGACCTCCTCGGGCCACTGCTCGGGGTTGTAGTCACCGCCGTAGGCGATACCGGGCACCGCGAGCACGGGCGTGGCGGGGCCTTGGGGAGAGTGCGGAGCTGTCACGGGGGTCACTTTCCATTGTCGAGGCCGTCACGCGACCATAACCAAACGAGATCCAACAAACATGATCGGCGGATATCGGGAAGCGTGAGCGCTGCTCGGGCCTGCTGTCAAGGTGGCGGGGCGAAGGTCGCAACAGCCGGACTCGGCTCATCCGCTTGCCCTGTGAAGTGAAGGGCTCCCTTTGCAGTGGCTTTGAACTGCAGAGACGCACCGCCCGGGTCTCGTTGTGGTCGGCGAGCCGCCTGCCGGGCGAAATGCGGGGAGGGGTCGGAACTCTTGACGTCCCCCGCTCTGCTGCGTAGACATGACCGCGCGATCTGACCGCGCGGCCATAGCCACTGACCTCGTTCGATCGCCCGAACGCCGTCATGCGTCAGAGCCGCCCCCGGGAGCCGACCGGCTCCCGCACACACCCGCCCTCATCCCCGCTGTGGAGCCGCACATGTCCCCTGCCCAGCCAGGCGCCAGACCCCGCGCCGCGCGTTCGCACCCCGTCCCCCCTCTCCTCCTCCTGCTGGCACTGGTCGCGGCCGTCGGGGCGGTCCTCCTCCCGGCCGCCGGCCGGGCTCACGCCCTGTCCCGCCCGTCGCAGACCATGTACACCCCGCCGTCCGGCACCCCCGCCCCCGGCACCCTGTATCCGAGGGCGATACGGCTGGAGCACAGCGGCTCCTCCAGCGGCACCGTCCTCGCCACGTTCGAGCAGTACACGTCGGGTACGCCCGTCTTCCCGATCTACCGCAGCACCGACAACGGCAACTCCTGGACGAAGATCTCCGACGTCGCCGACACCCAGAACGGGTGGGGCATGCGCTGGGAGCCGCAGCTCTTCGAACTGCCCACGGCGCTCGGCAGCTTCCCCGTCGGCACCCTCCTGATCGCGGGCGACTCCGTCCCCAGTGACCGGTCCGCGACGAAGATCGACATGTACGCGAGCACGGACCACGGCCTGACCTGGACCTTCGTCAGCAACATCGCCACCGGCGGCCGGGCCATCTCCGACAACGGATACACGCCCGTGTGGGAGCCCTTCTTCCTGATGAACGGCAACCGCCTCGTCGTCTACTACTCCGACCAGCGCGACACCAACCACGGCCAGAAGCTGGTGCACCAGGTCAGCACGGACGGAGTGAACTGGGGCCCCGTCGTGGACGACGTGGCGATGCCCACGTACGGCGACCGCCCGGGCATGGCGACCGTCGCGCAACTGCCCAACGGCAAGTACGTGATGACGTACGAGTACGGCGGCGCGCCGGAGAAGAACTTCGCGGTCTACTACAAGATCTCCGCCGACCCGGAGGCCTTCGGCTCGGTCACCGGCCAGGTGCTCAAGGCGACCGACGGCTACGTCCCCTCCAGTGCGCCGTACGTCACCTGGCTTCCCACCGGCGGAGCCAACGGCACGCTCGTCGTCAGTGCCAACAGCACCGGTGACCTCTTCCTCAACACCCAGAACGGCGCCGCCAACGCCTGGACCCGCATCCAGTCGAACGTCGCCGGCGGATACAGCCGCGGCATGCTCCCGCTGCCCGACGGCCACAGCCTGGAGGTCTTCAGCGGCGGCTACAACGGCAGTTCGCTGAACCCGGTCACCTACAGCACCATCGACCTGGGCGGCGGCATCAACGACGGTGCCACCTACACCGTCTCCAACGCGGGCAGCAACCTGGCGCTGACGATCGCGGGCGGCACGACCACCAACGGCACCTACGCCACCCAGCAGAACACCGACAACGCCACCGACCAGCAGTGGAAGTTCGTCCTCCAGCCGTCCGGCTACTTCAAGATCTACAACGTGGCCAGCGGCAAGGTGCTGGGAGTGGAGAACCAGTCCACCGCCAACGGCGCCAAGATCCTGCAGTGGGACGACAACGGCACCCTCGACCACGAGTGGTCGGTCACCCCCAGCCCGTCCGGTGGGTTCACGGCCGTGAACCGGCTCACCGGCAAGTATCTGGAGATTCCCGGCGCCTCCACCGCGGTGGGCACCGTCGCCGGTCAGTGGGACGGCACCGGCTGTGCCTGCCAGCGCTGGAACCTCACCCAGACCGCGCTGCCGACCCTGTCCACCGGCCAGTACGTGCTGGTGAACAAGAACAGCGGCAAGTACCTGGAGATCCCCGCCGCCTCCACGACCGCCGGTACGGCGGCCGACCAGTGGCAGAACTCCGCGTGCGACTGCCAGTTGTGGACCTTCCAGTCCCAGAGCGGCGGCGCGTGGACCCTGCAGAACGTCCACAGCGCTCTCAGGCTCGACATCGGCAACGCCTCCACCGCCGCGGGCGCGGCCGTCGTCCAGAACAGCGCCTCCGCGGGCGCCTCCCAGAGGTGGACCCTGACCAGCGCAGGCGGCGGCTACTACAAGCTCCTCAACGTGGGCAGCGGTCTCGTCGCCGGCGTTGCCCAGTCCTCCACCGCCAACGGCGCCTCCGTCATCCAGTGGAACGACGTCAGCGTCGACGACCAACTGTGGAAGATCGTCCGGGTCAACTGACCCGGACCGCCAGGCAGGGAACCAGCAGTCGGGCTCGCCGGTGATCCGGCGAGCCCGTTCTCATGCGGTGACCGGCGAATGACCTGTGTTCACTGCTTGTCGCGCGTGGCGAGCCGTGCGGCGATCTCGCTCCTGACCGTCTCGTTCAACTCGTCCCACGTGAAGCCGAGATCGCGCAGGATCTGCGCGGCAAGGCCTTCCTCCACCCGGATCAGGCCCAGCAGCGTGTGTTCCGTGCCGACCCAGTCGTGGCCGAGGGCGGCCGACGCGCGGTGGGCCTCCTCGATGGCCTTCTTGCTCTCCGGCCGGAACGCGATGTGACCCCGCGGTGCCTTCTTCCCGGCGGGCGGCAACGCTTCCCGGATCGCGTCGCGGATGCGCCGCTCCGACTCGGTCTTCGCCACCAGCACCTCGTACGCCAGACCGCGCGGCTCGCCGAGCAGACCGAGGAGCATGTGTTCGGTGCCGATGAAGTCGTGTTTGTGCGTTCGGGCGGCTTCCTGTGCCAGCACGATGCTGTGCCGGTTGAGGTGGGTGAACCGCTCGAAGGCGGCGGGCGTGTGGCGTTGCTGGGCGGCCTGTTTGGAGACTCCGATGGCGTCACCGATCTCGGTCCAGGAGGCGCCGGTCTGCTTGGCCTTGCTGACGTAGTGGTCGATGAGCTGGTCACCGAGGTCGGACAGCGTCTGGGCACGAAGCCGTGCCTCGCTGATGCGTGCCAGTTCGTTGGCTTCGGGCAGTTCCTCGTCTAGCCGGGCGATCAGGTCGGCCAGGCTGATGTCGAGTGGGCTCATGCGTCAATCTTAAGTTGACGACACCTCGTCGTCAACTTGTAATTGACGCTTGGATTCCGGCGACTGTCGGGTCGTCAGGCCCGCACCGGTGCTCGCTCGTCCAAGAGACCTTCGGCGCGCAGGTCGTCCCAGACCCGCGCCGGGATCTCGACCTCGAACGCCGTGACGTTGCGCCGTACCTCGTCCGCCGTACGCATCCCGACGACGACCCCCGCGACGGCCGGATGGCGGAGCGGAAAGGCCAGCGCCACCTCCGGCAGCGTCACGCCATGCGCCTCGCAGACGTCGGCCATACGATGCGCCCGGTCGACCGTCTCCTGCTCGGCGGGCGCGTAGTCGAAGGTGGCACCCTCGGCGGGCCGGGCGGTTGCCAGCAGCCCGGAGTTGAAGATCGACGCCGCGATGACCGAGACACCCCGCTCCGTACAGGCGGGCAGTAGGTCGTCCAGGGCGCTGTGGTCCAGCAGCGTGTAGCGGCCGGAGAGCATCACCACGTCGACGTCCGACTCCTCGACCAGCCGCGTCAGTTTGCCGGGGTGGTACATCCCCGCGCCGATCGCGCCCACCATCCCCTGGGCACGCAGTTCGGCCAGGGCCGGATACCCCTCACGCAACGCCTCCTCGAACCGTTCCTCGGCGTCGTGCAGGAACAGCACGTCGATGCGGTCGACGCCCATCCGCTCCAGCGACTCCTCGACGCTGCGCCGCACACCGTCCCGGGTGAAGTCCCACACCCGCCGGTGCGTGGCGGGAACCGCGAAACTCTCGTCCATCCGGCCCGTCGGATCCTGCGGGACCAGCAGCCTGCCCACCTTCGTCGACAGCGTCCACTCCTCGCGTGGCCTGTCCCGCAGCAGGCCGCCGATACGGCGCTCGGAGTGCCCGATGCCGTAGTGCGGAGACGTGTCGTAGTAACGGATCCCGCTCTCCCAGGCCGCTTCAAGGGCTTCCGCGGCGGTCTCGTCGTCCAGCGGTGCGAAGAGTCCGCCGAGCGGACCACCCCCGAAGCCGAGCTCCGTGATGTGCACACTGCTCTGCCCGAGCCGATTCCGCCTCATTCACCGTTCCCTCTCGTCTGGTTGGTGATGCGGGATCATGGTGGCGTGGCACGCCCCTTGTCTCCAAGGGGATTTCCCGGCCGCTCGGGCGAGGACAACGTACTGCCGCGGAGTCCGGCCGCCGAGCGGACCAGTGACGCGACCGCCGGCGAGCGGCTGCTCGACGGCCATGCGAGCACCGTCGTGACGTCAGGTGCGTCGATTACGGGCACCGCGACGTGTTCGGGCCACTGCCAGGCACGGCTGGAGGCGGGAATCACCAGCAACGTCCTTCCCAGCGCTACGAGTTGGGCGAGCTTCGACTGGGTCCGCACCTCCGGCCCGGGCCCTTCCGGGTACGACCCGTCGAGCCGCGGCCATCGAGCGATCGGCAGGTTCGGCACATGGCTGACCTCCGCCAGCGTGAGCTTGTCCCGGGAGGCGAGCGGATGCCCCGCGGGAAGGATCGCGACCTGGCCTTCGACGTACAGGTCCTCGGTGTCGAACCCGGCGAGGTCGTCGTACGGGCGGTGCATGAGTGCCACGTCCGCCCGTCCGTCGCGCAGCAGCCCCGCCTGCTCGCCCACCTCGCACAACAGGACCTCGACCGGTGCCGCGCCGGGTTCGCCCTCCACCGCGTCGAGCAGCTGCTGCAGCAGCTCGTGGGAGGCCCCGGCCTTCGTCGCGAGCACCAGCGGCCGCTTCGGATCTCCGGCGCGTCGCGTCCGACGCGCGGCGGCCGCGACCGCGTCGAGGGCCGTAGCGGCCTCCCGGAGCAGTACCCGTCCGGGCTCGGTGAGGGCCACGCCACGCCGGTTGCGGTCGAGGAGCTGGACGCCGAGCCGGCGCTCCAACTGGCGGATGGCGCGAGACAGCGGCGGTTGTGCGATCCCGAGCCGTTCGGCGGCACGGCCGAAGTGCAGTTCCTCGGCGACAGCGACGAAGTACCGCAGCTCGCGGGTCTCGAAGTCATCCACCTGGGCAGCCTACCGAGTGATACCCGGCGAGTATCACAGCGGACCGATGCGATATTGGACCGTCAACGCCCGCTCCACGGAGCATGGTTGGCGTGAACGACACGAAGACCGCGCTGGTCACGGGCGCGAACAAGGGAATCGGTTTCGCCATCGCACAAGGGCTCGGGGCGATCGGCTTCAGGGTCGCGGTGGGGGCTCGCGACGACTCCAGGCGCGAGGACGCCGTCGAACGACTGCGTGCCGCCGGCGTCGACGCGTTCGGGGTCGCCCTCGACGTCACCTCGGACGACGGCGTCGCCGCGGCGGCCAAGACGATCGAGCAGACAGCGGGGCGGCTCGACGTACTCGTCAACAACGCGGGCATCTCCGGCCGGACCGACAGCGGCGCGCAGGATCCCACGACGCTCGACCTCGATGTCGTCCGCGCGGTCCTGGACACCAACGTGTTCGGCGTGGTCCGGGTGACCAACGCGATGCTTCCGATGCTCAGCCGCGCGAGCGCGCCGCGCATCGTCAACGTGTCCAGCAACATGGGCTCGTTGACGCTGCAGACCGGTCCGGTCATGGCCGCGTACGCACCGTCGAAAACGATGCTCAACAGCCTCACGGCACAGTACGCCCGCCGACTCGCCGACACGCCCGTCATCGTGAACGCCTGCTGCCCCGGCTACGTGGCGAGCGACTTCACCGGCTTCAACGGAATCCGTACACCCGAGCAGGGCGCCGCGATCGCCGTCCACCTCGCCACCCTGCCGGACGACGGGCCGCGCGGCGGCTTCTTCGACGACGGGGGAGTCGTCCCCTGGTGAATCAGAAGTGGTGCTCGTCCCCGTCCGTCTTGCGGTTGCGGTTGGCCATCTTCTCCCAGAAGGCGTGCAACTCCCGGACGGGGATGCTCACCCACGGCGCGGTGTGTCGGCTGACGGCGGGAAGATGCCAGCGGTAACGGCTGTGCAACAGCGTCTGTTGCTGCCGGCAGAACAACTCCGCCAGCTCCGCCTGGGCTTTTCCGGCCTGAGGGGGATAGGGGCACAGACGGAACTCGCACGGAGACAGGCACGTGGTGCCACAGTTGTCTCTGTCCGCCCGGCCGACACTGTGTTCGGGATGCAGTCGAGTGCGGTCGTGGGTGAGGCAGTACGGCAGGGTGTCCTTGTCCGCGAGCTTCAGGCGTTCCTCGATGTCGTCCGGTGTGCCGTTGCCCTCGGTGAGGTTGATCATGACCAGTACGTCGGCGAGAAGGCGTTGGGCTCGAGGGTGCAGGATGCTCCAGCCGACAGAGGGGGCGATCCACAGGTTGTGCTTCCGGTAGTGCTCCGGATCGGCTGGAGTGGAACCGACGTTGTCGGTGGCTCCGTTCTCGTCGATCCAGATGAACCGCTCGGGGTGTCCTGTCTCCAACGCCAGGGTCACCAGATCCCCGGCTTCGGCGACGAACGGGTGGAGGACCTTTTCCGGCTGATGCTCGTCTGGGGCGTCGGGAGGCGCCGGGGGCTGGTGGGCGCTGCCGGCCAGGGCGAGCCACCGCGTGACCGACCGCACGGGTTCCACGGGACTGGTGGATGCCACGTCATCGTCCGTCGTGGGGTCGGCCGATGGTGATGAGGGTTGGTGCTTGCGACGGTTCGCCGCACTGTATGTGGTGGTGCGTCCGGCCGTGTCGGGGAGCTCCCAGAGGCACAGCGCATGGAGCAGACTCATCTGTGCGTACCAGTACCGACTGCGGGTGAGCATCGTCTCCGCCTGCTTCACCAGGTAGGCCCGGGTCTCCTCATAGGCGTCCGGGTGCCGTCTCCGGCGGTTCGCCGCGTTCTTGAAGCCCTGGGCCAGAGCGTTCTCCAAGGACAGCGGCATGGGCGGGTTCTGCCGGCCGGGCGGGGTGGTGAGGTTGTGCAACCAGAGGTTCAGCCGCTCCTTGGCCTCGTCGCGGTACTTCTCGGACACAGACCCCACGACCATGGGAACGAGCCAGGCCCGCAGGGCGAAGTGGCGCCACACGGCGATGCGGCTTCGCTCGTACTCCCGCATGATCCAGTCGTGCTTCCGCTGTCTCCTCTCCGCGGCCGGCGGATCGGAAGCAGGGTTCGAAGCTTCTTCGTCGAGCCAGGCGGTGTAGTCGTGGTCGCGCTTCTGCCTGGCTTCACGAATCCGTCCCAGGTACTGCGCTATCGGGTCGCTTCCGAGGGGGAACTCCGTGCGCAACTCCTTGAACGCCGCGTCGCCGCCGGCGGCTATCTGGTGGGCGATCGCGATCCGAACGGCGTACGAGGGTTCATGCGTACCGATTTGGAAGAGGTGCCTGTAGGGGAGGCAGGGCTGCACGGGCTCCATTTCTGAGCGTGCATGACTTCCCTTGCTGCGCCGCTCCCGTTCGCGCAGAGCGGCTCCGAAGTGGCGCACCAGCCCCAACTTCGCTTCCTCGATGGTCCGCTGGTCACCTTTGATGGTGAGGTCCGCCCATCGCGCGTCGAGGTCCTGAGCCAGCTTGTCCTGCATGGGCACCGGGTCGACACAGTCGATCTCGAGGGCTGCGGCGTACAGGTCGTAGTACTTCGCGTCATGCCGGTTCGCAGCGGCGTTGCTGAGCAGTTCGGCCAGTTTCGGCGGCGTTCCATGGCCGTTGTGGGCACGTGAGAACAGCACCAGGGCGATGAGCAGTTCCCGGGACGGACCCGGACTGTGCAGCGCCGGTTCGACGACTGCGGCGATGTCGTCGTCCTGCATCTCTCTGAGCAGGCGGTAACCCAGATATGCCTGGAGGATGCTGTGCGGGAACCGGACCCGGTTGGCGCAGCCGTAGACCAGTCCGAGGAGTTGGCCGTTGGCGATGTACCGGCCCAGTTCGGTTCGACACTCGTGGGGGTACTCCAGGACGTTGAGCCAAGGCGCCGACCGGCCCACCTGCCGACTCAGTACGCCCCATATCGCGTCGCGTTGAGCCGGGGAGACGATGAGACGGATCCCGTTCCCCTGGTGATTGCCCGCCGCCTGGTGATCGTCCTGGGACTTCATACGCTCACAGAGGTCGTCCACGTGTGCGCTGACGAAGTCGTCGAATGTCACCTCGAGGCTGTCCTGCAACAGCCCCAGGCAGGCCAGTGCCGACACGACCCACATGGTCTCCCGGCGCTCCCTGCGGTCCATCACCAGATTGTCGAAGATGCGCCCGTCTTCGATGGCCTGACGGTAAGTGTCGAGAAGCCCGAGTCTGAGGGTGGCGCGGTCGTTGCTGCGGGTGTCCAAGCGGTGGTGTCCGTCGCGGAGCGTCAGGTGCTCCAATAGCCCGTGCTGCTGCAGCAGATGGGCGATCCGCAGGTAGATCGGCGAGTCCACCACCGCGGCGGTCTCCACCACCCAGTCGAGGCGCCGTTCGTCCAGTTCACCGGATCCGCTTGTCAGGTATTCCAGGGCCGCTTCCTCGCTCAACGGTTCCATGTCGGCGATCGCGGCCCGGGTACCCTCGAGCGGCGCGTGCGGGCGTGAGGCGATGACCAGCGGCAGCTTCTGGCGATCCGCGCGGTCTATCGCCCGCCGGATGATGTTGTCGCGGTCTTCCTGGAACTTGTCGTCGAGGAGCGCCTCTTCCAGGCCGTCGGCGATGACGACGACTTTGTCGTCGAGTCTCAGCTGGCGCCACGTCTTGTCGATGTTGCTGCCGGCAAGCACACTTTGGTCGGTCTCTTCTTCGAAGCGGTGCCGTGCCATTTGCTCGAAGTCGAGTTCACCGTCCTCTTTCATGTCGCGCAGTCTTATGGGCACGGGAACAGCGGACTGCTGTGCGAGCATCCGCGTGAGTTCCACCAGAACGGCGGTCTTGCCGACGCCCACGCCGCCCACCAGCAGATAGGGCTTCCTGGTCTTCCGGTTGCGTAGGGTCTGGGCGATGACCTGGGACAGTTCGCGACGCCCGACGATCCGGTTGACCAGGGTTCCGGCGGTGGGGACCAGCTCATGGGGATGGGTACGTGCCTTGTCGACGAGCGGCTTCTTGGTCCGGTGGTACCAGTACAGAAGGAAGAAGGACAGGAGGAGCGAGCCGGTGAGAACGGGGCCGACTATGTGGGAGACGGCGTCGAACCATGGGGACGTAAGCAACCTGTCGAGTTCGTTGCCTGATTTTTCTGACTCGGTTGCGCCGGCTGTTTCGTGGTAGTCGTAAATGGCTAGTCCCACCCAAACGATGACCACGGCCGTCCCGACAAAGGCGTATATCCGCAGCAGTGGACCGAGTGAGGACACTCCCGGGCGCCAATTCCGGTTCGGCGCAATGCTCCTGTGCGCTTCCCTCTCGGTCCTGAGCGTGCGCCACTTCTTGCTGGTCGCTACTGAGAACCGGGACCACCACCGCCTCGGATACAACGTATACCAGGGGGCGCTGTGAGGCCGCTCCTTGCCTTCCGGATGGCGGATGACCTTGGTGGGCATGAGGTCCGCTCCCTCCGCGCAGCACGTTGTGGCGGGCGAGGTGAGGACGGCGCAGGGTGGCACGGACACGCGTTCCGGGCTCGACGCTGCCACAGCGCGATGTCTGCTGGCACGTATGCCTTCGTTTCCATGAAAGCACTGGCGGACAGGACCGCAACATGACCATCGCTCCGGCGGAGGCAGTCTCGGTGACCATGCCCGCAACGGATTCTGATGGGCGCTCAGCCACGGCAAACACGTCTGATCAAGGAACGCTCTCCCGTCGGTCATCTCAATCGGCGATCATGATGGATCGCGCGTATCGTTGGTGATGCGGCAGTGGTCTGCACGCCAGGCAGTGCCCGCAGTGACACGAACTCACAGCTTGATCATCGAAGTTCCCTGAACGATCTGCGCCCTCTTGCGCCGTTCATCCGGCTTTCTCATGCCGGAATCCCCACGCAGCCATGGCGGCATCCATGGGCGCACTCGGTTCTCACCCTTTCCAAACGGCTTGTGTGGCAAGGGAGTTCAGCAGCGTCCGACCGACTCGAGTACCAGCCGCCACGCCGGTCCCGGCCCGGGCTGGCAGAGGAGGAGTGACCGCCTCATGTACGCGAAGTTCCCCGAGGGCGCGGCCCAGCGCACCGACCCCCTGGCGGCGGCCGAGGTCGTCTACGACGCTGTCGTCGTCGGCGGCGGGATCTCCGGCGCCCTGATCGCCCTGCGGCTGAGCAATGCCGGCAAGAGAGTGCTGCTGCTCGAAGCGGGCCCGGCCGAGGACCTCACCCTGAGGGGCTACGAGGGCTATCTGAACCGGTTCTACTCGGCCATCGGAAAGGACAACCAGGCCCCCTATCCGGTCGTCCCGAACGCCCCGATGCCCCGCGGCTCCGATGCCCGGCGCATCACCCCGGGTGCGCCCGACGCCTCCGCCTACATCGTCCAGAACGGGCCCTTCGCCACCGACACGACCTACACGCGGGTCCTCGGCGGCACCACCATGCACTGGGAGGGCAAGACGCTGCGGATGCTGCCGGAGGACTTCCGCATGCGCACGCTCTACGGCGAGGGGGCGGACTGGCCGCTCACCTACGAGGACCTCGCCCCGTACTACAACGAGGCCGAACGCGAGATCGGCGTCTCCGCGGACGTGGAGGACCAGGCCTATCTCGGGATCACCTTCGACGAGGGCTATGTGTTCCCCATGAAGGGACTGCCCCTGTCCTACCTGGACCGGACGGTCGCCAAGGACCTCGACGGGATGCCGGTCGCACTCGACGGGGAGCAACGGGAGCTTCGGGTCCGGCCGTTCCCGCAGGGCCGCAACGGCATACCGAACCCGGCCTACGACGGCGGGAAGGGGTATGTGCCGCGCGGCGCGGTCAGCGCGTACCAGGTCGAGGTCGGCGAGCGGTGTCAGGGCAACGACAACTGCGTGCCCATCTGTCCGGTGCAGGCCAAGTACAACGCCGGCAAAACCCTCGCCCTGGCCCTCCAGAGCGGCCGCGTCGACCTGGTGGCCCAGGCGGTGGCTCACAAGGTGCACGTCGACGAGCGCACGCGCCGGGTGACCGAGATCGAGTACCGGCACTACGACCGTCCCGACAGTCCCGGCTTCAACACCGTCAGGGCCCGTGGCCGGCTGTTCGTCCTGGCCGCCAACGCCGTGGAGAACCCCCGGCTGATGCTGGCCTCCGGACTGCACGGTTCGAGCGGGATGATGGGGCGCAACTTCATGGACCACGCCTACCTGTTGGCGTGGGGCCTGCTGCCGGAGGTGGCCGGTACCTTCCGTGGCACGATCTGCACCGGCGGCATCGCCGACCTGCGCGGCGGCCGCTTCCGCAGCCGCCAGGCGGCCTTCACCATCGACATCCACAATGACGGCTGGGGCTGGGCCCGGGGCGCGCCGATGACCGACCTGATCGGCCTGGTGGACTCCGGCGGACGCTACGGCGAGTCCCTCCGCCAGGCGCTGGTGGACAAGGTCTCCCGTCAGCTTCAGCTGGCCTTCATGGTCGAGGTCCCCGCCAACCCGAGCAACCGGATCACCGTGAGCCCGGACTTCACCGACAAGCTCGGGAACATGCGGCCCGTCCTCACCTACGACATCCCCGAGTACACGATGCGGGGGGTGGCGTACGCCCGCCAGCTGTCGAAGCGGATCTTCGCGCGTCTGGGGGCCGAGGACCACACCGTGTACAACCCGAACTTCTGGGGCTACGCCGTCCACGACGGCGAGGGATACGAACTGCGCGGGGGCAACCACCTCGCAGGCACCCATGTGATGGGCCGTGACCCCTCGGCCTCGGTGGTCGACGCGGATCAGAAGTGCTGGGACTACGAGAACCTCTACATGGTCGGCGGGGGCAGCATGCCCACGGTGGGCACGTCGAACGTGACGCTCACCGTCGCCGCCCTGTGCCTGCGCAGCGTCCGGGCCATGCTGGCCCAACTCGACTCCGAGACCGCACCGATCGACATCTCCGCCGATCGGCACCACGCGGCGTCCCTCTCCGGGGAGGTGTCCAGGTGATCGCGTCGACCATCGAGAACCGTGACGATCTGATCCGCTACCTGAACGCGGCGATGGCCCTGGAGCACGGGACCATCCCGACGTACCTGACCGCGTACTACTCCATCCGCTCCACCACCAATTCGGACGCCGCCCACATCATCCGGGTCGCCGCGGTGGAGGAGATGCTGCACCTCACCCTCGTCGCCAACGTCCTGAACGCCATCGGCGGGGAGCCCGACCTGACCCGACCCGGCTTCGTGCCGTCCTATCCCGCCTACCTGCCGGACGGGGAGAGCGACTTCACCGTCGACCTGCGGCACTTCTCTCCCGAAGCGGTGGAGACGTTCTGCAAGATCGAGCGACCGGGCAAGGCTCCCAGCGCCGACGAGCGGCTGGTGAAGGTACCCGACGACAGGACTCCGCTCATGGTCTCCAGCCCCACGACCGAGGGCATGCGCTTCTACAGCATCGGCGAGTTCTACGAGGAGATCATCGAAGGGCTCGAAAAGGTGGCGGCCGACGACCCCACGCTCTTCCGCGGGGATCCGGCCCGGCAGATGGGGCCCGAGTACTTCTACTCCGGCGGTGGAGACGTGATCGTCGTCACCGACCTGGAGTCGGCCCAGCGGGCACTGCGCTTCATCGCCGCACAGGGTGAGGGCCTTGACTCGGGTATCTACGACGCGGACGGGGAGTTGGCCCACTACTACCGGTTCCGGCAGCTCCAGCTCGGGCGCTACTACCAGGAGGGCGATTCGCCTGACGCGCCTTCGGGGCCTGCGCTGCGCATCGACTGGGACGACGTGTACAAGGTGAAGACGAGCGCCCGGCTGGCCGACTACCCGGCGGGATCGGAACTCGCCCGCGTCGCCCGTGACTTCAACGCCGACTACGCGGCCTTCCTCGCCCTGCTCACCAAGGCGTTCAACGGACAGCCGGACCTGTTGCAGGATGCCGTCTGCGAGATGTTCCGCCTGCGCGATGGGTTCAACCGGCTGATCTGCAACCCCCTGCCGGGCAGCGGCGGCCTGCACGCCGCTCCCACCTTCGAGATTGCGGCCGAGACCGGACCTGATCCGCTGGCCGCAGCGGATGCCGGCGAGACGCCCCGGGTGGTGACGTGATGACCGCCCCGCCGTTCGAGGACTTCCTCTCCCTCTCGGTCGACCTCACCGCTTTCGAGGCCACCGATCTGCTCGGCACCGGCATGGCCCACAAGTACCTGGCGAAGGTGCGGGCCGCCTGCGGTGACGAGGTTCTCATCGCTCTCCTGGCAGCCCATCGGGCGGCCCGGACGGATGCGGTCGGTGACGCCGGAAGTCCCACCCGAACCCCGCTCGACCGCGATCTGTTGGACCGGGCTCTGCGCCACCGCGTCTTCAGCGACGACCGCCTCGGGCCGGTGGCACGCAACATCGTCAAGCTCTGGTACGCCGGGATGTGGTACGCGCTGCCGCCCGAGTGGACCGACCGCTACGGGGCCGGAACGGCGGTGGGGACGTCTACGGTCACCGCCGCCTCCTACCAGGAGGGGCTGCTGTGGCGGGCCATCGGGGCCAATCCTCCGGGTGCCAAGGCACCCGGATACGGGTCCTGGGCCAAACCGCCCCGTATCGCGGAGCGTTACCTGAAAGGGGCGAGGAGATGACGGATGTGGCTGACCGCCTCAGCCCGGACAAGGTGAAGCTCGGTGTCTGCTGCACCCTGTGGTGGAACGACGACTTCCCCACCATCGACGTCGGTATCTCCTTCGGCCAGGCCGTGAGTGAGATGGCCCTCGCCGGCTTCCAGGGCTGCAGCATCGGACACAAGTACCCGTCGGACGCCGACGAGCTCAAGGCAGCCCTCGATCTGCGCGGCCTGAGCGTGTCCGAGCCCTGGACGAGCACCTATTTCACGATCGGCAATATGCGGCAGAAGACGATCTCCGCCTTCGAGGAAACCCTGGCCCGTATCAGGGCGCTGGGCGGGACCGAGCTGGTCGTGGCTGAGTTCGGCGCCTCCTCGCACCTGCTGCCGGTGGATGTGTTCGCCAACCGGCCGGTCTTCACCGACGCCCAGTGGGACGCCTTGACCTCGGGCCTGAACGAGCTGGGCAGGATCGCCGACTCGGCCGGGATGAAGCTCAGTTATCACCACCACATGGGCACGGGCGTCATGAACCGGGCCGACATCGACCGGTTGATGGCCTCGACCGATCCGGACCTGGTCCATCTGCTGCTCGACACGGGACACATGGCCTTCGCCGGCGACGATCCCCTGGAGCTGGCGCGGGCGTACGCCGACCGCATCGGACACGTCCACTTGAAGAGCGTCCGGCCCGAAGTGGTCAGCCGGGTACGTGAGGAAGGCCTGTCGTTCCAGGAAGCCATCCAGCTCGGCGTGTTCACCGTGCCCGGAGACGGTGCGATCGACTTCCGGCCCATCCTCGAAGTCCTGGCCGACGCGCACTACCAGGGGTGGCTGGTCGTGGAGGCGGAGCAGGACCCGAACAGGGCCGTCCCGCTCGAGTACGCCAAGAAGGCCCGCGCATACCTCGCAGATGTCCTGGGGTGGTGACGATGAACGCGACACTCGGACGGGACGTGTTCTTCAGCTTCTTCATGTTCACGGCCGATCTGCGGCCACAGGACACGCGGTACACCCGCACACTGGTCAACCACCTCAAGGCACTGACCGACATGGGCTACGACGGCTTCGACGTGCATATCGCGGCCCGGCCCACGACCGTCGATCACAAGCTCGAGATCGACAGCTACCTGGGCCTCAAGAAGGCATTCGAGCGGGCAGGACTGGGGGAGGCGAAGTTCACCACCAACGTCGGGACCACGCGGACCTTCGACCCGACGTCGCCTTATGAGGAGCAGCGTCGGCAGGCGCTGTCCTACCTCAAGTCACGCGTCGAGATCACCAGGGTCCTGGGCGGCGACTCGATCATGTCCGGGCCGTTCATCTACCCCTACGGGGTCTTTCCGGTCACGGACTCCGACGAGCCGATCTGGAGCGACGCCCTGCAGGACTGGATGAAACCGCGGTACGACGCGGCGCGCTCCGTCTTCGAGGAACTGTTGGAGTACGCCGCGGCGCGAGAGGTGAAGCTGGCCGTCGAGCCCGTCAAGAGCTGGGAGACGCCGCCGCCCAACATGGTCTCCGAGGTACTGGACTTCCTCGAAGGCCTTGAACACTCGCAGGGTGGCGTGACGATCGACACCGCGCAGGTCGTGATGGAAAGTCAGGGCCCCTCGGTGCTGAAGGAGAACATCGCGCGGGCGGTACGGCAGGACCGGCTCTACTACGTCCATATATCCGCACCCGACCGGGGCGCGGTGAAGGACAGCTGGATCCCGTGGAACATCATCTCGAACGAGATCCAACCGGTCTATCGCGGGCCGTACCTGATCGAAGTGTTCAACGCCATCCCGCCGTTCGACAGCTCCATGCGCATGGCACGCCGGCGTTTCTGGCGACCCGGCGAGGACGAAGCGGTGCCCGACAGAGACAGTGCTTACGACGTCGCCAGGGCCGCGCTGGACGAACTGCGGACGCAGACCGCATAACCCGGAGGCCTCGCATGCCAGCCCAGATGTCAGATCCCGTCATCATGGTCGTGAAGCAGACGGGCGATGTCCGCATTCACACCGTCGTCGCGTCCTTCGAGGACAGCAACATCGCGAACGCCACCCACATCGTCGAAACCCCGAACCAGCTGGTTCTCGTCGACGCGCAGTTCCTCGTCCCGTATGCGAGGGCGTTCAGGGACTACGCGGACAGCCTGGGCAAACCGATCGAGCGGCTGTATGTCTCTCACCGGCACCCCGACCACTGGTTCGGTCTGGGAACCGCGTTCGCCGACATCACGGTCCATGCCCTGTCCGAAACCATGACCTTCATCCAGGATCACGGGGAGGACTCGATAAGTGACCACTGGAAACTCGGCGATCTCTCCCCGGAGCGCGTAGTCGTTCCCAAGCAGGTCGCCAGTCCCGGCGAAGAGACGATCGACGGGGTCAGGTACGTCTTCGACCGGGTGACGGACACCGAAATCGACTACCACCTCACCATCAGGCTTCCTGACGTGGGCGCGTACTTCACTCAGGACCTGATCTACAGCGGCACTCATCTGTATCTGACGAAACACATGGGTCACTGGATCCGGGTCCTGCAGGAAATGCTGGTGTCGGAGTACGAGTTGTTCCTGCCGGGCCACGGCCTGCCGGCCGACAAGAACGAAGTCGCCCGCAATGCCGAGTACCTGTCCGCCGCTCGGCAGGCGATCGGTGACGGGCTGACGGGCGACGCCTTCAAGAGCTTCCTGCTGCAGCGGTATCCCGAACGCAAGTGCCCGGGGATCTTCGACATCTACATGCCCCGACTGTTCGGCGGCGCCAGCGACTACTGATCACGGGAGGTGCTTCCACCATGACCGAGGGATGCACGGTAGGGCAGTACCTGGTGGACCGGCTCCGCCAACTCGGGCTGGACCACCTCTTCGCCATCGCGGGCGACTACTCGATCGAATGGTTGAACCGGTACGTCGCGCCGAGCGGCATGGAGATCGTCGAGGAAGTCAACGAGGTGAACGCCGGTTACGCGGCGGACGGATACGCGAGGCTGAAGGGGATCGGCGCCCTGTGCGTCACCTACTCCGCAGGCGCGTTGTGTGCCGTGAACGCTGTCGCCGGCGCCTATGTCGAGAAGGTGCCGCTCGTGCTGATCAACGGCACGCCCAGCGTGAAGAAGACCATCGTCTTCGAACAGACCGGCTTCAGCGCACATCACTTCATCAGCGGACGCGAGACGGATCTTCAGTCCTTCGAGCACCTGACGGCCGCGGCCATACGAATCGACAACCCCGATCTCGCCCCCACGCTGATCGACTACGCACTCACCCGGTGCATCAGCGAACGGCGCCCGATCTACATCGAGTTGCTCCAGGACATGGTCGACCTGGAGTGCGAGGCGCCGAGGGGCCTGCTGAAGCCAACCAGGACCCTGTCGGACGAGACCAGCCTGGAGCAGTCGGTCGCACAGATCTGCGCACAGCTCGAAAACGCCGAGAACCCGCTCATCTGGCTGGGTGTGGAGATCGACCGGCTCGGTCTTCAGGACAAGGCCATGAACCTGATCCAGCAACTCAACATCCCGTTCGTCACGGAACTCCTCAGTAAGTCCGTCCTTTCCGAAGACGATGGGCTGTTCGTCGGCGTCCTCGACGGCCAGGCGTCAGCGACGGCCGTGACGGACCTCGCCGGCACGGCGGACTTCGTCCTGGCCCTCGGGGTGTGGCTGACAGACATCAACTCGTTGGGCTGGGCCCCGGACTACGACAAGACCGCGTTCGCGTCATTCGACGCCGTCAAGTTCGGAACCTTCTTCGCCGGACAGGTCGCCCTGGAGCACCTCGTCGACGGCATCCTGGCCGAGAAGATCACGCCCAAGGTGCGGAAGGCCCCGGACATGCCGGCCCGCAGCGCACCGGTCGTGGGGGAGACGGACGTCATCACGTACCAGGGTTTCTACGACTACATCCAGCAGTACATCGACAGGAACACCATCGTCGGTGCCGACGCCAGCATGAACTACTTCGGAAGCCTGCTGCTCGATGTGCCGAACCCAGGAGGGTTCATCGTCCAGTCGTCCTACTCGGCGATCGGCTACAGCGGGGCCGCCGCCACGGGAATCTGCCTGGCCAAGAGTCCCGACCAGAAGGTGATCGTCTTCTCGGGTGACGGCGGCTTCCAGATGACCGCCCAATGCCTCTCGACGCAGGCCCGGTTCGGCCTCGATCCGATCATCTTCGTCATCGACAACGGCGTCTACGCCGTGGAGCAGTGGCTCGCCGACGCAGGGGTCTACCACTCCGACAGACCGTTCTACAAGCCGTGCGAGCTGCACCGCTGGAATTACAGCAAGCTGGCGGAGGTCTTCGGTTGCCGGGGGTGGGAAGTCGGCACCTACGGAGAGCTGAGGGACGCCGTGCGAGGCGCACAGGAGTATACGAGCGGCCCGTCCGTCATCCAGGTGCGCGTGCCCGAAAAGACGATCCCCGACAACGCGAAGTGGAAGAACCCGTAGCAGGGCGAAAAGGAGCGGGAGGAAACCTGCTCGAAAGGGGCGTCCCCATGGACAGCTACCCACTGATCGAGAACCACGGTCTCATCGGCGATCTGCAGACAGCCGCGCTGGTGTCCACCGAGGGCGTGGTCGACTGGTTCTGCACGCCGCGGTTCGACTCGCCGAGCGTCTTCGGGGCGCTGCTGGACCGGGAGGAGGGCGGCCACTGCACGGTCCGGCCGGCGCATCGGACGCACACGGTCAAGCAGTTGTACCTGCCCGCCACGGCTGTCCTGGTGACCCGGTTCATCACCGAGGCGGGCGCCGGTGAGGTGGTCGACTTCATGCCCGTGACCGGTACGACGGTCACCTCCCGCCACCGACTGGTGCGTCTGGTCCGCTGTGTGCGCGGCAGCATGACGTTCCAGGTGGAGATCGCCCCACGGTTCGACTACGGACGCAGCAAGCACGAGGTGCACATCTCCCAGCACGGAGCGGTCTTCGCCGCGGAGGACGGCACGTCACTCACCGTGCACCCCATCCGTGAACCGGGGGACGACCGGCTGATCGACGTTCTCACGGACCAGGGCGGCGACCTGAACCTCTCACTCACGCTGAAGGCAGGTCAGCAGCGCGGACTGGTGCTGGAGATGGGCGCCGAGGGGCCCCCTGCCGAGGTCCGCCTGGACGCGTACGAACGGCTCTTCGACGAGACCGTGGCGTTCTGGCGCTCGTGGATGGCACAGTCGCGCTACAGCGGGCGCTGGCGCGAGATGGTGGAGCGATCCGCGATCACGCTGAAGCTCATGACCTTCGCTCCCAGCGGCGCGGTGGTGGCCGCTCCGACGGCGGCGCTCCCCGAACAACTGGGCGGCGAACGCAACTGGGACTACCGCTTCACCTGGACCCGGGACGCGTCCTTCTCCGTGTACGCCCTGCTGGGGCTGGGCTTCACGGAGGAGGCTCAGGCGTTCATCGGCTGGCTGACAGACCGGGTCAAGGAGCAGGCCGGCAGCGGCGGAGGCACGGGCCCGCTCAACGTCATGTACAAGGTCGACGGCTCCAGCGACCTCAACGAGCAGATCCTCGACCACTGGGAGGGCTACGCGGGCTCCCGGCCGGTACGCATCGGCAACGGCGCCGCGACACAGCTCCAACTGGACATCTACGGCGAGGCACTGGACAGCATCTACTTCGCGCACCAGCGCGGATTCCAGATAGGCCACGCCGGATGGACCGCGATGCGCGCGAACCTGGACTGGCTGGCCAATCACTGGGACCAGGCGGAGGAGGGCATCTGGGAGACCCGCGGCGGGCGTCAGGACTTCACCTACGGCCGGGTCATGTCGTGGGTGGCCTTCGACCGTGCCCTGCGCCTCGCCGAGTCGAAGGGCTGGCCGTCGGCGGCCGGGCGGTGGCAGACGGAGCGCGACGCCGCCTACGAACAGGTCATGGCCAAGGGGTGGAACGAGGAGCGGCAGGCCTTCGTCCAGCACTACGGCAGTGACGTACTGGACTCCTCGCTGCTGCGCATGGCGACCGTCGGGTTCCTCAGCCCCGAGGATCCGATCTGGGCGTCGACCCTGGACGCCTTCGAGCGCGAACTGGTCAGCGACAGCCTCGTCTACCGCTACAACCCGGAAGCCTCTCCCGACGGTCTGCGCGGTTCCGAGGGCACCTTCTCACTGTGCACGTTCATGTACGTCGACGCCCTGGCCCGTGCGGGGAGGGCGGACAAGGCGCGGCTGGTCTTCGAAAAGATGATGGGATACGCCAACCATCTGGGCCTGTACTCGGAGGAGATCGACCCGACGGGCCGTCAACTGGGCAACTTCCCGCAGGCGTTCACGCACCTCGCACTGATCGACGCGGCGCTCACCCTCGACAGGGTGCTCGACGGGCAGTAGGCAACTCCGACACGGGCTGTCAGTGCCGTGGTCTAGGGTCGCCCGCATGACCGAGCCCACCTTCCTCACAGCCGTGCGCGAGTCCTACGACACGGTCGCCGCCGACTACGTCCAACGCGTCCCGCTTCCCACCGAGATGGACCCGCTCTCACGCGCGATGCTGGCGGGGTTCGCCGAACTCGTACGGACAGCCGATCTGGGACCGGTCGCGGACCTGGGGTGCGGCCCCGGCCGGGTGACGGCGCACCTCGCCGGGCTGGGGGTGTCCGCCTTCGGCATCGATCTGTCGCCGAAGATGATCGAGCTGGCCCGCCTCGCCTATCCGGACCTGCGGTTCACCACGGGCTCGATGACCTCGCTGGAGCTGAAGGGCGACGAGCTCGGCGGCACCCTGGCCTGGTACTCCACCCACCACACGCCTCCGCAGTGGCTTCCGGCGGTGTTCGCCGAGTTCCACCGCACGCTCGCGCCCGGCGGCCACCTGCTGTGGGGAGGCCATGTCGGCGACGAACGGCTGCAGCCGACCCAGGGCTATGGCCGTCCGGTGTCCTACGAGTCGTACCTCCTGCCCCTGGACCGTATCGTCGGCCTGATGAAGCAGGCCGGACTCGTCGTCACCGCGCGGCTGGAGCAGGAGCCCGAGGGACGGGTGAGGAGACCGCACGCCTGTCTGCTCGCCCGCAAGCCCACAAGGGTCTGAAGTGTTCTGCTCCGCACACCTTCCGCCCCGACCACATGGGTCGTCACCGACTTGCAGAATGACCTGCCGGGAAAGAGGCTGGAATCAACAGGTCGGGCATTCCACCTGCCGGCTCATGGGGAGGGGAGTTGGAGGCAGTCGATCCCCGTCCGCAGGCGTGTGACGGACCGTCGCGTGAGGTCCGCTCGGAACTCGAAGCACCCTGCGTTGGACACGGACTGCTGCCAGTCCTCGATTCTGACTGTGACGACGGCTTCGGTGGCCGATCGCCGCTTTTTGAGGAGCACCCCGACGGGCTCACGCGGCACCGGCCGGCCGCGCCCGTCGGTTCGGGGCAGGGCGAGGGCCTGCGTCAGTTCGGCTTCGGTGAGGCGGCCGTCCGCGACGTCATGCCGGATGCGCTGCTCGATCCTGCCCGCACTCGCTTCGAGTTCGGATCGGCGGGCTGCCGAGATGATCGTCCACGGGTCGGAGTGCTCACGGGAATCGCACTGCTGCTGCGGGACGTGCCGAGCGGTGACGGTCGACGCACCGCCCCGGGCGCGGAACTCGTAGCACTGCGGGGCGTCGAGGAACTGGAGCAGGTCGGTGTACGCGGCGAACCGGCCCTTCCCCGTTTCCATGGCCACGAGTTGGAGGCCGGGGGTGGACCATACGTCGGCGGCGGGAACCGCCCGGAGACCGCCCCGTGCGACGCTGGTCCGCACCTCGGTGACGACGTCCCGGGCGACGGTCGCGGGGGCATGGTAGGGGTAGGGCAGATGGCGGCAGTCCTGGTCAGGGAGACGACTGACGGAGACGGAGGGCGGCACGCTGCGGAAGCGGTAGCAGCCCGTGACCTCAGAGGTGCCCCAGACCAGCCCAGGGCGATTGCCCGTGAACTGCGCGACCACCGTGACGACCCGTCCCACCCGCCGCACCTCGTGCAGGGGCGCATCCCGGTGCTCGTTCACCATCAGGTCCCGGTCGATCTCGGTACCGAGCAGTTCACCATCGACTGCGGACCGTTCCAGCCGGGACTTCGTGGCCGTCACGGCGTCTTCCATGCGGTCGAGAGCGGCATGCCGGTCGTGGCTGAGCCGGAAGCAGAACGACACCGTGACGCAGGAGGCCAGCACCAGGACGATGACGAGACATCCCATGCGCCCGCCCCCGCGCCGCGCCCCGTTGCCGCCCATACGTCGCGGATTCCCCGTCGTGAGCGAGGAGTTGCGGCCTGTGGCCCAGCCGTGATGGAACAGGAGCCCGACGGAAACAAGCAAGATACTGTCCGCTCGGAGAGGTGACCCGACTGTCCGGCTGTCACCGCGATCCCGCGGCCGTCAGCGTCGCCGTGATGGGCTTGAGCGCGGCGATCAGTTCGTCGAGCTCGGCGGGGGACAGGGCCTCGTAGGGCGGGGCGGCGAGCTCGTCGGTGAGGGCTTCGATGTGTTGCTTGGTGGTGCGGCCGGCGTCGGTGAACCGGCCGTCGGTGTCGACGAGCCCGCGCATCCGCAAGCCGTCCATGACCGCGGCGAGCCGCTCCTTCGGCAGGTGATGGACCCGCCCGAACGACTCCGGCGGGTGGATGCCCTGATCCAGCGCGGAGAGGATATGGGCCTCCGTGCCGCCGATGCGCGCACCGACGAGGGCGGCGATGTGCCCGTCGCCGCGGTGCTCACGCAGCATGGTCGCGGAGTGCCACAGCCGGGCGACCGGGTCGCTCGGCACGGGCAGGGAGCGCATCCCGGCGTACATGACCCGGCCCTCGGTGGGGGCGCTCGTCGCTGCCTTGGTGGTCAGGTCGGCGGCGCGCAGCAGGCCCGGGGAGCCGGCGAGTTCCTCGCCGAGGATGCGTCGTAGCGAGGCCGCGCTGCCCCGCTCCCGAGCGGCGACGGACGCCTCGGGCGGGATCGTCTCCCATGCGCTGGGGATGTGCCGGGCGGCCTCACCGTCGGCGAAGTTGTAGAAGGCCGCGTGCACGACCTGGGCCGGCACCCGCCCCAGCGGCGCGGCGCGGCTGGCGAAGTAGCCGTCCCAGTAGGTGCGGTGGCCGAGTGCGGCCAGTTCCTCGTTGCACTCGTCGGCGAAGAAGGTGACCAGGCAGATCGGCTCCAGGAGCTCGAACATGCGGCGGGCGATGTCGGTCGTCGGATGCGAGTGCGCCGTGTTCATCGGATTCTCCATTCGTCTCGTTGTGCCGGGATGGACCTTCCGGCACGACGAAACTCATCGGTGAGCGAACCGCGGAACCTCAGATGTCGAGCAGGTCCCGGGTCCGTACCGGACCGCCCGACTCGAAGGACCGGTTCGCGGCCAGCCCGGTCACCAGGGAGCGCGCCCCGTCGACGGCGTCGGCCGCCCGCCCGAGCGGATCGGCCTGGCGCTCACCGAAGAGATCGGCGAGCATCCGGACGTCTCCGCCGCCGTGCCCCCCTTCGCCGGTGTGGACCGTGATCTCGCGCGGCGGTTCCCAGAAGCGCCGCAGGGTCAGTTCCGTGCGTCCGGCCGTGTCACCCACCGCGTCCCCGTGCACTGCGGCGGTGTCGCCCCGGACCTGTACCTCCGAGGGTGTCCACATGGACTCCTCGACCAGAAGCTCAAGGCGCCCTTCGCTGCCGTTGAAGGAGATGCGGTAACCCTCCCAGGGGGCGTACGCGGTGAGGTGGTAGGTGAGCGTGGCCCCGGACATGTAGCGCACCAGCACCGCCATGTCGTCCTCGATCGTCACCCCCGGCCCGAAGACGTTCTGGTCGCGCCGGTAGCCGTCCGCGGCCTCCGCGTCCAGGTACAGGGCGGTGAGCAGCGGCGAGTCCGCCAGGCGTACGGCGAAGGGGTCGTCCTGTGCCGAGGCGGCGCCGTGGGCCCGCGTGTAGTCACGGGCCAGCCCCCGTCGCCGGCCCGCCTCATCACCGTAGAAGAAGAGGCCGCCCTGCGCGTACACGGTCTCGGGTTCGGTGCCCAGCCACCAGTTGACCAGGTCGAAGTGGTGGGTGGCCTTGTGCACCATCAGGCCGCCGGAGTTGGCCTTCTCGCGGTGCCAGCGGCGGAAGTAGTCGGCGCCGTGGCGCAGGTCGAGGAGCCATTCGAAGTGGACGGAGCCGATCTCGCCGATCTCGCCGGCCGCGATGGTCTCGCGGACGGCCGCGTGCACCGGGTTGTAGCGGTAGTTGAACGCGACCCGCACTTCGCGGCCGGTGCGCCGCTGAGCGTCGAGGATGCGGCGGGCGCGGTCGGCGTCCGTCGTCATGGGCTTCTCGGTGACGACGTCGCAGCCGGCCTCCAGGGCCTGCACGATGTAGTGGTCGTGGGTGCGGTCCACGGTGCACACGACGACGAGGTCGACGCGTTCGCGGCGCAGCATCTCGGTGAAGTCCTCGGCCGTGTAGGCGGGGACCGCGGCGCCGATCCACTCGTTGTGGACGGCCATGCGGTGCGGGTTGACATCGCAGAAGCCGACCAGCTCGACGCGGTCCGCGTAGGGACCGGCGAGTGCCGCGGTGAAGAGCCGGGCGCGGGCGCCCAGTCCCACCACGGCGCAGCGGCGGCGTGCGGTGTCGGAAGGCATCGGCTCTCCAAAAGGTGTCGTGCGGCCCGGGAGGGCCGGATGCGGCTGATGGGGTCTTGCCTTCGTAGGCCTCACTCCACGTCGGCGACGACGGAGCCGACCCGTTCGGCCAGGCCCGGGTCTCGGCGGACCAGGAGGGTCGCGTAGCCGACGGCGAGGAGCAGGGCCGCGAGGGCCGCGACCGGGAACCAGTTGTACGGCGCGGGCTGGCCGGGCTTGGCCAGGTAGTAGAGCGGCACCAGGATCGCCAGGGCGCCGAGCGTCGGCAGCACCAGGTGGCGGACCGTGCGGAACTCCTGCGGGCGGTAGCGCCGGTAGTAGAAGGGCAGGGCGATGTTGGAGGCCAGGTAGACCACCAGGATCAGGATGGTGCCCAGGGTCGAGGACTCGGTGAAGAAGACCACGGGGTCCATCGGACCGCCGTCCGCGCCGAGCAGATGGCCGAGGCCCCAGCCGCCGATGATCAGCAGGGCGGTGACAGCGAAGGTGACGATCGCGTTGTTCGGCGTACGGCGTACGGGGTGGACGTAGCCGAGGACGGACGGCAGCAGTCCCTCGCGTCCGGCGTTGAACACCAGCCGCGCCTGGGAGTTGATGCCGGCGATGAGCACGCCGAGGGTGGAGGTCAGGCCGCCGACGTAGGCGAGGAAGGCCAGTGCGCCGAGGGTGTCGTGGGCGACGTCGATGAAGGGGATGGGCGAGTCGCCTAGCCGCTGGACGTCGTAGTCGAAGCCGGTGACGGTGGCGTAGGAGAAGAGGATGTAGCTCGCCGTCATGATGCCCACGGAGGAGAACACGGCGCGGCCGACGTTGCGCCGCGGGTTCTCCGTCTCCTCCGCCAGGGCCGCGGAGTTCTCCCAGCCGACGAAGAGGTACACGGCGAGCGGGAAGCCGGCGGCCAGGCCCCTGAGGCCGTGGTGGATGTGGTCGGGCAGGAACGGCGCGGCGGACAGGTTGCCGCGGTGTTCGACGAGTGCCGCGACCGAGACCACGACGAGGACCAGCATCTCCACGGCGAAGAAGTAGCCGGCCCACTTGGTGGAGACGACGATGCCGCGCAGCATCAGCACCACCGACGCGCCGGTCAGCAGCAGGGTCCAGATGATCCACGGGATGTCGACGCCGGTGTAGTGGTGCAGGGTGATCTGCACGAAGCCGCCCGAGATGGCGATCACGGAGGCCATGGCGATGATGTAGCCGAGGCCGGCCAGCAGGGCGGTGGTCACGGCGCTGACGGGGCCGAAGGTCTTGCCGACGAAGGTGATGAAGCTGCCCGCCGAGGGGTGTGCCCGGGAGAACTGGGCGAGGGTGTTGCCCAGCAGCGCGACGGCCACGCCGGCGGTGAGGATGGTCAGCGGGGAGGCGACGCCCGCGGTGGTGGCGAGGAAGGCGAATCCGAAGAAGAAGCTCATGGCGGGGCCGACGTTGGCCATGGTGGCGGCGGCGATGTCCGCCATGCCGAGCACGCCGCCGCGCAGCCGCTGGGGCGGGCCGGCGGTTTCGGTGTCGGGCATGACGGCGGCTCCTCGTACGGGGTCGGTGCGGTGGCGGTGTCGGGGGCTTGGGCGGGCCTCAGGCCGTTCCGGCGTTGCGGTGGGCCTTGACCGCGGCCACCGCGGGGGCCATGGCGCCGCGGGCGAGTTCGTCGAGCAGATCGGAGTGGTGGCGGTTGCGTGCCCGTACGACCTCGGGGGGCGGGGCGGGCAGCAGCAGGCACTGGCGGCCGAGCAGGTCGGCGGCGAACTCGCGGATGCCGGGGCCCCCGAGCGCCTCGGCGAGGTCGAGGTGGAAGCGGGTCTCCAGTTCGAGCAACCGGTCCGGTACGTCGGTCCGGTCCAGTTCGTCGGTCAGCGCCCGCAGTCCGTCGAGCCGGTCCTGCGGCACCTCGCCCACGGCGTGGGAGACGAGACCGCATTCCAGCAGCGCGTGGACGGCGTCCAGTGAGGCCGCCTCGTCGGGGTCGTGCATCACGGCCACGACGGTGTCCCAGTCCTGGGCGACGAAGGTGCCGCCGGCCCTGCCGCGCCGACGGTCCAGCAGACCGTCCTGGCACATGCCCTCCAGGGCCCGGCGGACGGTGATCTCACCGATGCCGAGTTCCTCGGCCAGGACGCCGACGTCGGGCAGCCGGTCTCCCGGTGTGTCGGACCTCAGGCGTACCCGTAGGGCGATCCGTGAGCGGACGAGTTCCGATCCGGTCTGTCCCCTGCCGGGCAGGGCGCGGACGTCGAGCACCCCGGAGACGAACTTGCCCGCTGTCTTGGCCACGACGTCACCTTAACCGCCTGCTGAGCGGGGTCACGGCCCGCGTGAGATGTGCATGGGGCTCCTACGGACGTAGCGGCTCCGCGTTGCACGTAAAATAGAGCACGATGAACAGTTAAACAAGTCTTGTTCTTTTGGATCGTACTGAACTAATTTCCCGGTCACCGTCCCCACTCCTCTCATGGATGTCGCGATGACCTCAACGCTCACCCAGAGTCCTCCCACCGAACCCGGCCTGAAGCCGGGGCTCAAGAACCGGCACCTGTCGATGATCGCCATCGGCGGTGTCATCGGCGCCGGCCTGTTCGTCGGCTCCGGCTCCGGCATCGCCGCCGCCGGCCCCGGCATCCTCATCTCCTACGCCCTCGTCGGCGTCCTCGTCGTCCTCGTGATGCGCATGCTGGGCGAGATGGCGGCGGCCAACCCGACGTCCGGCTCCTTCTCCGCCTACGCCGACCGGGCGCTGGGCCGCTGGGCCGGCTTCACCATCGGCTGGCTGTACTGGTTCTTCTGGGTCGTGGTGCTCGCCGTGGAGGCGACCGCCGGGGCCAAGATCCTGGCCGGCTGGGTGCCCGCCGTCCCGCAGTGGGGCTGGGCCCTGATCGTCATGGTCGTGCTGACCGCCTCCAACCTGGCCTCGGTCAGCTCCTACGGCGAGTTCGAGTTCTGGTTCGCGGGCATCAAGGTGGTCGCCATCGCCGCGTTCATCGTGCTCGGCGGCCTCGCGATCTTCGGTCTGCTGCCCGGCTCGGACCACCCTGCGTCCGGCTTCTCCTACCTAACCTCGCACGGCGGATTCCTGCCGCACGGACCGGGCGCGATCCTCACCGGCGTGCTGATGGTGGTCTTCTCCTTCATGGGCAGTGAGATCGTCACGCTCGCGGCCGGCGAGTCCCAGGACCCGCGGGGCGCGGTCACCAAGGCCACGAACAGCGTGATCTGGCGGATCGCGGTGTTCTACCTGGGTTCGATCCTCGTCGTGGTGTCGCTGCTGCGCTGGGACGACCCGGCGATCCTCAAGGACGGTTCCTACGTCGCCGCCCTGAGCTCCATCGGCATCCCGCACGCCGCCCAGATCATGAACGCGATCGTGCTGACCTCGGTGCTGTCCTGTCTCAACTCCGGCCTGTACACCGCCTCCCGCATGGCCTTCTCGCTCGGCGGGCGCGGCGACGCCCCGGCCTCCTTCGCCCGCACCACCCAGCGCGGTGTGCCGCGCACGGCGATCCTGGCCTCGGTGGTCTTCGGCTTCGTCGCGGTCGCCTTCAACTACTTGTGGCCCGACACCGTCTTCCAGTTCCTGCTCAACTCCTCCGGCGCGATCGCGCTGTTCGTCTGGCTGGTGATCTGCTTCTCGCAGCTGCGGATGCGCAAGATCATCCAGCGGGAGTCGCCGGAGAAGCTCGTCGTGCGGATGTGGCTCTACCCCTACCTGACCTGGGCCACCATCGCCCTGATCACCTTCGTGCTGGGCTACATGCTGACCGACACGGCGGATGGCGGCGGACGCGACCAGGTGGTCCTGTCCACGCTGGTGGCGCTCGGCGTGGTGGCCTTCGCACTGGTCCGCCAGCGGGCGAGGCGTAAGCGGGACGAGCTGGTCACGTCGCCCTAGCAACCCTCTGCGCGATGGCCCCGGGTACGGCGGCACCGTACCCGGGGCCGACGCCGCTGTCAGGCGCTCGGCAGGCCGTAGACGCGGTCGTAGTGGTGAGCCACCAGATGGCCGGCTCGGTCGCAGGAGATCTGCCAGCCGTTGATGCCGGTGTCCCGGCCGTCCGTGAAGTTCCACCGCGGGCGGCCGGTGGCGGCGTCGATGGCGAAGAAACCTTTCTTGTTCTCCAGGGCGGCGGCGTAGACGGCCTTCGGTCCGACGGCGATGGAATGGTCGCCGTCGAGTTGGGGCGTCGCGCAGAACCAGCGCCGTGAGCCGTTCGCCGCGTTGAAGGCGTAGACGCCGTGGGGGTCGTTGCCGATGGCGTAGACGGTGTTGCCGCCCGTTCCGAGGGAGGTGAACAAGCCGTGCTCGGGTTTCGCGCGCCAGCGGAGCCTGCCGGTACCGAGGTCCAGGGCGATGAGCTCGGAGCCGATGGCGAAGACGGTCTGGCCGAGTACGGCGATACCTGGCCGCAGGTCGTAGCCGACCGGGTGCCGCCACCGCAGGGAGCCGGCGTCGCGGGTGCTACGGACGGAGACGTTGCGCAGGCCGTCGGCGTAGACGAAGTAGTCGGAGGTGACGACCGGTTGAAGCGGGATGCCGACGTCTTCCGGGCTGATCGGTATGACCTCGGCCTGTCGGGCCTGGAGGTCGACGGCGAAGACCGCGTCGGTGGAGGTCGCGACGCCCTGCTCCGTCGACTGGCGCTCCAGCCGGGCGCCGAGCACGGAGAGGGTGAAGCCGTCGTAGACGCCCAGCAGTTGGTCGAACTGGAAGTCCGTGCCGAAGTCGAGGGTGAACCGCTCGGTCCCGCCGGCCGGATCGACGCCGATCACCGTGGCGCCCGTGCCGAGGGCGACGGCCGCGCCGTCGGCCAGCAGGACGGGGGTGGGCGAGAGGCTGATGCCCTGGTAGATCCACTTGGGGTGGGAGCCGTCGTGGAGGTCGAGGCAGATCACGGAGCCCGGGCGGGCCTTGAGCAGGGCGGTGCCGTCGTTGAAGACCGCCGGGGTCTGCAGCAACGGGGCGCTGGCGTAGACCCAGTTCGGCTCGGGCGCGGAGACGATGGAAGACGCGGAGCGGGTGCGGGGCTTCCTCCGCACGGCGACGAGTGCGGTGGCCCCTCCGGCCACCGCCAGGCCGGTGGCGGCGGCGAGCATCGAGCGCCGGGAGAGACCGGAGTGCCTGGGGGAGCGACGGTGCGCACGCGAGGGCGGGGCCTCGGGGGCCGGCTTCTCGGACGGGTCGGACTGCTCCGATGTCGTCGGGCCGGCGAAGTTCGCCTCTGCCCGGGGCGTCACGGCGCCTTGGGACTCTGCGCTGTCCTGCGCTTCACCACTCCCGCAATCGGTGTCACCAGCCGGGCGGGCGCCGTTCGCTCCGGTCCTGCTCCGGGCGAGGTCGGTGGTGATCGGCTCGGCGGCCGGTGTCGGTACGAGATCCATGGCGGCGGCCTGATAGCGAGCCACGGTCGCCGCCACCGGAGCGGGCAGCCACGCCTCGGTCAGCAGTTGTTCGACGCCGCCGGGGGCGCACGCCGCGGAGAGTCGGTCGGGTGTGATCCGCAGGGCGGGATCCTTGGCCAGGCAGAGCCCGATGATCTTCTCGAGCGGCTCAGGCACGCCGGTCAGGTCGGGCCAGCCGTGGACCACCTGGTAGAGGAGGGTCGCCGCAGCGGCGCCGCTGAACGGTGGGCGCCCGCACGCGGCGAAGGCCAGTACCGAGCCGAGACAGAAGACGTCGCCCTCCGCTCCCATCGGATCCCCGGTCGCCTGTTCCGGGCACATGTACTCCAGGGAGCCGAAGACGCCTCCGGTGGCGGTGAGTTGGTAGCCGTCGCGGGCGCGGACGATGCCGAAGTCGATGACACGTGGTCCGTCGGCGGCGAGCAGCACGTTGGAGGGTTTGAGGTCACGGTGCACCAGGCCCTGGGCGTGCACCGCGCTGAGCGCCTCGGCCATGCCGGCGCCGAGGGCGAGAACCGTCTCCACCGGTAGGGGCCCGTGTTCGGCGATCGCCTCGGCCAAGGTGGGGCCGGGGATGTAGGTGGTGGCGAGCCACGGCGTCTCCGCGTCCGGAGCGGCGTCCACCACGGACGCGGTGTAGGTGCCGCCGACAGCCGCCGCGGCCGCCACCTCGCGCCGGAAACGGATGCGGAAGTTCTTGTCCTCCGCCATCTCGGGGCGGATGACCTTGACCGCGACGGCGTGGCCGGCCGGCGACGTGGCCAGATAGACGCGGCCCATTCCGCCCGCTCCGAGCCGGGCCACGAGGCGGTAGGGGCCCAGCTGTTCGGGATCTTCTGGGCGCAGTGGCTTCATACCCGCGGCTGCCTGTTCTTGGTGGTGGCAGACGGGAGTCCCGCCCGCTGGTGGGGGAGAGGCCCGGAAGGGGTCTGGCAACACAGTAGAGGCTGGAGTGACGGCTGGGGTTCATCTCGACAGCCGCTCTCCGCTACCCGGAAGTAGCTGACCAGCCCCTTCTTCCCTTCACGCAGGCCTATTTGACGAGACGTCATGACGCCGGTGACACGTGCCTGTACTGCGGGAACAGTGCGCGATACGCAACAGCGATGCTGTGTGATGCCTGTATACGACAAAGACCTCCGATGTGTTGAAGCTCACCTGTTCCGACCGGCCTCTTGGTGGCCCGGCTGTGAGGGAGACGGTGCCCGTCGCGGCGGTGGTTTTTCAGCGCACCGTCAGGGTGGTGTCGTCCAGGGCGAAGTCGGTTGCCGCGGCTTTGGAGGTGACCGTGTAGGCGAGGGTCACGGTTCGTCCGGCGTAGGCCGACAGGTCGTGGGTGTGCTGTTGGTAGGTCTGGGTGGCGTCTTTGTTGGAGTAGGTGGCCAGGGTGGCGAGGACGGTCCCGGCCTGGTCCAGGACGCGGACCTGCAGGGTGTCCTTGGCGGCGTCGGTCGGGGTGAGCTCGGTGACGGGCCGAAGCCAGTAGCTGAGCGTGACGGTTGGGCAGCCGCTGGGGAGGGCGATGGTCTGACGCAGGGTGCGGGCTTTCTGGGAGGCGGCCAGGTGGTCGTACAGGCTGAGGTAGTGGCCCGAGTGGGCGGGGATGTCGCTGGTGGTGTCGGTGAGGAACCAGGGTGACTGCCCGGTCCAGGGTGGGTAGTCGGGCAGTTCGAAGCCGGGATTGCCGAGTATCTGGCCCGGGTAGCACCCTTCGGCGGTGGTGATCCGCCAGGTGAAGGAGGCGGCGCCGAACGCTCCGGCGGAGTCCTGCGCCGTGACGGTGACGCCCCAGGTGCCCCAGGTGGTGGGTGCGCCGGAGATCAGGCCGGTCGTGGGGTTGAGCGACACTCCGGGAGGCAGTCCCGAGGCGGTGTAGGTGAGGGTGCGCCCCGAGGCGGAGTCGCTGCCCTGTGTCTGGAGGGACACGGGAGTGCCGGTGCGGGTGTTCTGGTCGGGGGGCACGGTCACGGTGACGGTGGTGCCGTCGGTGGTCACCGCGCCGGAGAGGGCGGACACACCGGCCGGCGTGCCGAGCCCGGTGGGGCCGTCGTATCCCGTCGCCGCAGTACAGAAGTACTCGGTGTCGTCGTCGCAGAAGCCGTTCTCGCCGGAGGTCACGTCATTGAACGCGGCGGGGTGGGTGTAGGGGTAGGAGGCGGGCAGGGAGCCGGGGCGCGGGGGGCCGGCCAGCGCGTAGGCGGCGGCGACCAGGGGTGAGGATGCGCTTGTGCCTCCGGCCACGAACCAGTTGCCGAAGGAGTCGTCCTGGTAGCTGTCGTAGATGGCGACGCCGTTGTCGGGGTCGGCGACAGCGGAGACGTCGTTCAGCATCCGGCGTGGGCAGCCGGGGTCGGACTGCCAGGAGGGCTTGGGCTCCTGGCTGGAGCAGCCCGAGCCGGTGCCACCGGTGTAGTTGAGGAAGTCGCCCCAGACGGTTTCGGACCAGCCGCGGCTGCTGGAGTCCTTGAGAAGTGTGGTGCCGCCGACCGCGGTCACGAAGGGCGAGGCGGCGGGGTATTCGGTGCCGTAGTCGTCGTCGCCGGCGGCGGCGGTCACCACGACGCCGGGGTGGTGGAAGTAGGCGGTGTCGTCGGCGAGTTCGCTCTGGTCCTCGTCGCCGCCGTAGCTGTTGGACACGTAGCCCGCACCCTTGTCGACGGCGGTGTTCACGGCAGCGCCGAGGTCCTCGATGCTGTTGCTGTCCGACTCCACCAGCAGGATGCGGCAGTTGGGGCAGGCGGCAGAGACCATGTCCAGGTCGAGGGAGATCTCCATGGCCCACTCGTCGTCGGCCTCGGGGAAGGCGTTTCCGCCTCGTTGGTCGACCTTGGTGAAGCAGCCGGACGCCTCGGTGCACGGCGGCAGCCCGTACTGGGCGCGGTAGGCGGAAAGGTCCTCGGCGGCGTTGGGGTCGTCGTAGGCGTCGACCACCGCCACCGTTCGGCCCGCGCCGGCCGTGGCCGATGGCAGCCTGTAGGCGTTCTGCAGATCGGCGGGGCCATAACCGAAGGGTGTGTCCTCGGCGGCAGCCGCCCGTGCTGTCGTGGCCCCGCCCGCCGCCCTCGTCCGGACGAACGCGAGACACGAGACGTGGCCGGGGTCAGGGTTGGGGCACACCCGCATCGACCCGGACGCCTGTAATCGGGTTGGTGATCCGGTATCCGATTCGGCCTGGTGCGGCGACAGCGCCGCCGTGACCAGCAACAGTACAAGGAACACGACAGTGCGCACTGCGCGTGCCATGAGCCCCCCTCGGCCTGTCAGCATGGCATGGGCATTGCAACACAATGTCGTCGTCGACGAAACCCCGCCTCATACCCCCGGCACCACGAGGTCGCGGAGCGCGGCTCGTGGATGGCCGGCCCGGGACTCACTGGGGCGGGTGCGCACCGCGGGTGCCGATCGCCACACCCGCCGTGGCGGTCCCGTCAGTCGGATGCGGTCCCGAGCAGCTGGGATCGGACCTCGTTCTTGAGGACCTTGCCCACCTTGGAGCGGGGAAGGTCGGGCCACACCTCGACCTGTTTGGGAGCCTTGACGCTCCCGATCCGGGCCCTGACGAAGTCGCGTATGCCGGCACTGGTGACGCTCGCCGCGTTCGCTTCGGTGTGGAGCTGGACGACGGCGGTCACGCGCTCGCCCCACTTGTCGTCCGGCAGCCCGATGACCGCGCAGTCCTGGACGGCGGGGTGTTCCATCACCGCCTGTTCCACCTCGGCGGAGTAGATGTTGAAACCGCCACTGATGATCATGTCCTTGGCGCGGTCGACGATGAACAGGTAGTTGTCGGCGTCGAGGTAGCCGATGTCCCCGGTGTGGTGCCAGCCGTGCCGGGACGCTTCCCGGGTGGCGGAGGGGTTCTTGTAGTAGCCCGCCATCACCAGCGAGCCGCGCACGACGATCTCACCGCGTTCGCCGGGCGGCAGCAGTGTCCCCCCGGGGTCCATGATGGCGACGGTCACGAGCGGTGAGGGCCGGCCGGCTGAGGCGAAACGCTCCACGGCGAGGGAGCCGTCGGCGCGAACGTGGTCCTCCGGGGCCATGGTCGAGATCATCATGGGTGCCTCGGATTGGCCGAAGAGCTGTGCCATGACCGGGCCGATCCGTTCGATGGCCTCCTCCAGCCGGGCCGCCGACATCGGTGCGGCGCCGTACCAGAGACAGCGCAGTGAGGTCAGGTCGGTGGCGGCCAGGTTCGCATGGGTGAGGAGCATGTAGATGAGCGTCGGCGGCAGGAACGTGTGCGTGACACGGTGCCGTTCGAGGAGTACGAGGAACTCGGTGAGGTCCGGCGTGGGCATGATGACGATCTCGCCGCCCAGCGTCATGACGGGGAAGCACAGGACCCCGGCGGCATGGGTCAGTGGGGCCAGCGCCAGGTAGACCGGGCGGGGGTCGAAGGGGTAACTCATCAGCGTCAGCGCCGACATGGTCTCGATGTTCCGGTCGGTCAGCATCACGCCCTTGGGCCGACCCGTGGTGCCGCCCGTGCCGACGAGCATGACGGTGTCGTCGGCCGGTGCCGCCTCCCACGGACCGCCGGGCAGGCCGTCCAGCCAGGCAAGGAGGGAGGTCGCGAAGGCCGGGGAGCCGTCGAGGCAGACCAGCGTGGTCAGCCTCGGCAGGTCGGGAAGGATCTTCGCGACCAGAGGGGCGTACGCCCCCTGGAAGATCAGGCAGACACAGTCGAAGAGATCCAGCAACTCCCGGTTCTCGGCGGCCTCGTTGCGCGGGTTGACGGGGCACCACACCGCGCCCGCCCTGGAGATGCCGAACACACAGGAGAAGGCGGTGGGGTCGTTGGCGGAGAGCACCGCCACCTTGTCCCCGGGCCGTACGCCCGACCGGTCCAGTGCCCGGGCCACCTGCCAGGACAGTTCCTGCACCTCGCCATAGGTGAGGGTGTGGCCCCCCGTGGTCAGGCAGGGGGCGTCGGGTCCCAGGGAGGTGCCCTTGTCCAGATAGTCGGTCAGACGCACGGCGTCATCCTCGTTTCTCCGAGTCTGTCGGCGGGGTCCGGGAATCAGCTGTGGACGGTGAGGACCGGGTCGAGCACGAGCCCGAACGCCTTGAGCACACCCAGCAGTTCACGGTGGCCGAACGCCTGGCAGGCCGAGGCCAGGCCGACCCGGCGCGGCGGCTGCTGCAGCAACGAATGGGCGGCGTACGCCTGCAGCAGCCCGGTCTGCTTGTAGTTGCTGTTGCCGTGGATCACACAGTGGGCACGTCCCAGCGGGCCAGAGGCGTGGACGGAGTCCACGGAGGTGTTGATGCGCGGGTTCTCCCGGGGCGGCATGCCCGCCTGCACCGAGGCGGCCACCTCGGCGAGGGCGGCGTCCTGCTGGTCAGCGGGCAGGGTCTTGATCTGCGACTCGACCATCTTGACCGTCTCCACCACGCCCTGCATGACGGCGCGGTCCGTGACTCCGCCGAGGACCTTGCAGGTCGCGACCCTGGGGTCGTTCTTGAACCACACGGGGTGGAGGGTGCCGCCCCATGGCAGGGCGAGAGCCGTCTCATGCTGCCCGGGGACGGCGACCTCGAGGGCGGTGAGCGGGTCCCACCGGCGGTACTGGTTCTCCTCCAGGTAGTACCAGTCGGCCTTGAGGATGGTGAAGATCGTCTGGGTCGAGGCGTAGGTGGGGAAGCCCTTCCACAGCACCAGGATGTCGAGGGTGTCCAGGCCGGGGGTCTCCAGGCAGATGTTGGCGGCGATCTCGCCGGTGGTGTACATCTGCGCGACGCCGGGGGACAGGAGCAGTCCCTTCTCGGCGTAGTCGTCGGCCCATCGTGTCTGGGCGTCGAGGACCCAGTCCTGTTCCCCCGTCGTGTCGAGATAGTGGCAGCCGGCGGCGAGGGCGGCCTCGACGACCTCCGGCCCGTACTTGATGAACGGGCCGACCATGTTGCTCACCACCTTGGCGCCGCGGAAGAGCTCCGTCAGCGGTCCGACCGCGTGCTCGACCTCGACGACCTCGTGCTCGACGGTGTCGATGCCGGGGACCTTGTCGAGGACTTCCTGGATACGGGCCTTGTCGCGTCCGGCGGCGATGAAGGGGATGTTGTACTCGCGGAGGTATTCGCAGACCAGACGGCCGGTGTAGCCGGAGGCCCCGTAGACGACGACGGGCTTGGTGTTGCTCATGAGGGATCGGCCTTTCGTACCTGGAGGTGCTGGGGGAAGCCCGTCACATGCCCATGCCGCCGTCGACCGGCAGACCGGCTCCGGTGATGAAGCGGGCGCCGTCGGAGGCGAGGAAGACCACGGCGTCGGCCATGTCGGCCACCTCGCCGAGCCGGCCCAGCGGGGTCTGACCGATCACTTCGCCGACCGCCGCCTCGGCGCTGGGGAAGAGCCCGAGAGTCTCCATGTCCGCGGCGAGCCGGGCGCCCATCTCAGTCGGTACCAGGCCGGGAAAGACACAGTTCACGCGCACGCCGTAGCCGAGCTTGCCCGACTCCAGTGCGGCGACCCGGGTCAGCCGGTCCACAGCAGACTTCGTCGCGGAGTAGCCCGAGATGCCGGGAAAGGCGATGGTCGCCGCGACCGAAGCGATGTTGACCACCGCGCCGCCGGCGCCGGCCGGACCCCCGGGGCGCATCGCCCGGAAGGCGTGTTTGATGCCAAGGGCCGTCCCGAGGACGTTCACCTCCAGCATGCGACGGACGTCGGCCGGGTCCAGGTCGACGACCAGGGCGGAGATCTCGATTCCGGCGTTGTTGACGACGATGTCCAGGCCGCCGAGTTCGCCGACCGTCTGTGACACCGCCGATTCCCAGCTCGCGTCCTCGGTCACGTCGAGGTGGACGAATCCGGCGGTGGCGCCGGACGCCCGCAGGGAGTCGGCCGTCGCCTTGCCGGTCTCCTCCTGGATGTCGCCGATGATCACGGCGGCGCCGGCCCGGGCCAGTGCCTCCGCCATCCCCGCGCCCAGTCCCCGGGCTCCGCCGGTCACCAGCGCCCTGCGCCCGGTCAGGTCGTACACGCTCATGGAACATCTCCTCGTCGAGATGGCTGTGTGCCGGCTGCGTGCCGTGCAACGTCAGCGTCGAGCACGTCTTGACAGTCGTCAAGACTTTCTTGTACGACTGTCAAGATTTTTCTGGACGAGCGTCCAAGGGAACACTGGGTGCGGGCCGTCCGTCGCGGTAGCCTGGGGCCGAGTCCGCAGGGTGCGGGCCATCGGAAGGGCGGACGGAAGGCTCACCGTGACCCAGACCCTGGGCAAGAACCAGGACCGGATCTCCCGGCGCCAGGTCGACAAGTTCGCCAAGAGGCGGGCGCAGCTGGCGGCGTCCGCGCTGCAGACCCTGTCCGAACTCGGCTACGCCCGCACGAGCATGCGCGAGATCGCGCAGAACTCCGAGTTCTCCCACGGCGTCCTGCACTACTACTTCCGCGACAAGGTGGAACTGATCACCTTCTGCGTGCGGCAGTACAAGGCCGAGTGCGTCACCCGCTACGACCAGATCGTCGTCACCGCGGGCACGGCCGAGGAGCTCAAAGAGGGCTTCGCCGAGGCGATGGCCGGCACACTGCGCGAGGACGCGCCGATGCACCGGCTCTGGTACGACCTGCGCAACCAGAGCCTGTTCGAGGAGTCCTTCCGGGACGACGTCCTCGCCATAGACCAGAGTCTGGAGCGCATGATCTGGCGCATCGTCAGCCTCTACGCGGAGTTGGCAGGCAGGGCGCCGGCGGTGCCATCTCCCGCGGCGTACGCCGTGTTCGACGGAGCGTTCCAACAGGCGCTGCTGGGACATCTGGGCGGCCGCGAGAGCGCCGCGGATGACCTGAGGACGAGCGTCACGCTGCTTCTGGAGCAGCTGATGGCGTCGGTCTGAGCGCGTCGGTCTGAGCGCGTCGGGTCGGCCGACTGCAGCAGCACGCGTCGTGCGCCGTCTGCCCCAGTGTCGTGCCGGGGGGCCGACGTGACGGAGCCCGGTGGAGGGGCGACCGACCGCGCGCGGGATCGGAGCCGGGGTCCGACAGTCCGGTCCGGCTTCGGGCACCCGTCCTCGCCGTAGCGACACGCGGGGGGCGGCCGAAAACCGGCGTCATCCCTTCCGATTTGCCAGATCTTCATGACCATTTCCAGCCGTTTGCTTGACCGGCGCATGACAGTATCGGGTCTGCGGTGTCAGCCTTCTGCAGGAAGTTCACCGTTCCTTGACAGATTCACCACGCGGTGCACTCGCAGTACCACTCCCACCCCCCACCTCCTTCCACCCGCATGCCGTGCAGCCTCCAGACCGGCGTCCTCTGCCGCTCCGTGCCGCCCGCGGTCCGCCACGGGCCGTCATATCGAAGGAGAACCCGTTGTCCCTGCAAGATCGCAGCTTCGCCCGGCGCAGACGCGCCGCGCTCGCTCTCACCTCCCTGGGGTCCCTGCTCGCCCTCGCCCTCCCCGGCCTCGCCACCGCCGCCCCGGCCGATCCGGGCCCCGCGAAGATCACCGCCAAGCCCCGCGCCGGTGCCCTGCCGGCATCCCTGACGCCCGCCCGCCGCACCGCTCTGCTGAAGACCGCCCAGTCCGCGGCAGTCGGCACGGCACGCCACATAGGCCTCGGCGCCAAGGAGAAGCTCCTCGTCAAGGACGTCGTCAAGGACGCCGACGGCACCACGCACACCCGTTACGAGCGCACCTACGCCGGCCTGCCCGTCCTCGGCGGCGATCTCGTCGTCCACGACAACAGCGGTCGTATCACCGTCACCAAGGCGAGCCGGGCGGCCCTCACCGTGTCCTCGCTCAGCGCGAGGATCCGTTCGGCCGTCGCCGCCGACAAGGCTGAGACGGCCTCCGAGCACGCCCGGGTCAAGGGCTCGAAGATCGAGCGCAAGCCGCGCCTGGTGATCTGGGCAGGCTCCGGAAAGCCCGTCCTGGCCTGGGAGAGCGTCGTCGCCGGCGTGCAACGGGACGGCACCCCCAGCGAGTTGCAGGTCGTCACCGACGCCAGCACCGGAAAACAGCTCCTGGCCGACGAGAAGGTGGACACGGGCACAGGCACCGGCGAGTACGTCGGCACGGTCCCGCTGGGCACCACCCAGTCGGGATCGACGTACCAGCTCACCGACCCCGACCGCGCGGGGCACAAGACGTACGACCTCAACCAGGGCACGTCGGGCACCGGCACCCTCTTCACGGACGACAACGATGTCTGGGGCAATGGACTGCCCTCGAACCGTCAGACCGCGGGCGTCGACGTGGCGTTCGGTGCCGCGGCCACCTGGGACTACTACAAGGAGACGTTCGGCCGCAACGGCATCCGCAACGACGGTGTCGCCGCCTACAGCCGTGCCCACTACGGAAACAACTACGTCAACGCCTTCTGGCAGGACTCCTGCTTCTGCATGACCTACGGCGACGGAGAGGGCAACACCCACCCGCTGACCGCGCTGGACGTCGCGGCCCACGAGATGAGCCACGGTGTCACCGCCGCCACCGCGGGCCTGAACTACTCGGGCGAGTCCGGCGGCCTCAACGAGGCGACCTCCGACATCTTCGCCGCCGCCGTGGAGTTCTACGAGAATCTCCCGGCCGATCCCGGCGACTACCTGGTCGGCGAGAAGATCGACATCAACGGCGACGGCACCCCGCTGCGGTACATGGACAAGCCCTCCAAGGACGGTGCCTCCGCCGACAGTTGGAGCCCCTCCCTCGGCGGCCTGGACGTCCACTACTCCTCGGGCCCCGCCAACCACTTCTTCTACCTGCTCTCCGAGGGCAGCGGCGCCAAGACCGTCAACGGCGTCTCCTACGACAGTCCGACCTACGACGGTCAGTCGGTCACCGGCATCGGCATCCAGAACGCCGCCGCCATCTGGTACCGCGCCCTGACGACGTACATGACCTCCACCACCGACTACGCCGGCGCCCGCACCGCCACCCTGTCAGCCGCCGCCGACCTCTACGGCGCCTACAGCCCGACCTACCTCGCCGTCGCCGACGCCTGGGCAGCGATCAACGTCGGCCACCGCATCGCCCTCGGAGTCAACCTCGCCCCGATCGTCGACCAGACCAGCGGTATCGGCCAGGCGGTCAGCCTCCAACTGGACGCCTACACCACCAACTCCGGAGCCGCTCTGACCTATGAGGCCACCGGGCTGCCCGACGGCCTGAGCATCAGCCCGAGCGGTCTCATCACCGGCACGCCGACCACCCTCGGCACCGGCGATGTCACCGTCAAGGTCACCGACAGCACGGGTGCGTCCGTCTCGAAGACCTTCAGCTGGCGGATCGCCTATGTCTACGCCAACTCCACCCGCGTGGACATCCCGGACAACGGACCCGCCGTGGAGTCACCGGTGACCATCACCGGCCGCGACGGCAACGCCTCCGCGACCACTTCCGTCTACGTCAACATCGTCCACACCTACCGCGGTGACCTGACCGTCGACCTGGTCGGTCCCAACGGCACCGTCTACTCCCTGCTCAACCGCAGCGGCGGCTCCGCGGACAACGTCGACCAGACCTTCACCGTCGACGCCTCCGCGCAGCCGCTCAACGGCACGTGGAAACTGCGCGTGCAGGACCGGGCATCCATCGACGTCGGCTACATCGCCCGCTGGCAGCTCACGCCCTGACCCATGAACGACACACCGCTGCCCGGACCCGCCGGTCCGGGCAGCGGCACGGAGACATACGGGGGAGTTGAAGTTCCACGGAGTCGTCAGACAGGCTGTTCCGTCTCGGCTTCGTCCTTCGGGTCGGGCTGGGTGGCTTCGGGGGTGGTGTAGAAGACCGAGCGGCCCTGCTTGGTGCGCTGCGCCTGGTTCTTGGCAACGAGCCCTTCGAGGGTCAGGCGCACGATCTTGGTCTTGATCTCCCGGTCGGGGTGCTGTTGTTCGAGTTCGGCGGAGATCTCGGCGGCGGAGCGGGGCTCGTGCAGGCCGGCCAGGTGTTCGCGGACGAGGTCGACGAGTTTGGGCACGGCTCGCGGCCCGGCCGATGAGGCGGCGGTGCTCCGCTTACGGGCCTCCTTGCCGGCCGGCGCGGCCTCCTTGCCGGCTGACTTGTCGGTCCGCCTCTGCTTGCCCGAGCGCGATACGGGCGCGGGCGCCCGCTTACGGGGCGCGGGCACTGCCGTGGCTGTTTCGGGCTCCGGTTGTGCGGGAGCGCTGGGAAGTCCGAGGGCCTGCTGGACATTCACCAGGATGGTGTGGTCGTGCTGGAGGGCGCCCAACTGCTCCTGAAGTGCCTCGATCTCCTCGCGGACACGGTCTTGCTCCTTGAGGTTGCGCTCCAGGTCACTGGCTACCTGTGCGCCGTACTGTGTCGTCAACTCGGTTGTCACAGCGTTGGTTTCGGACATGGTCCTCACTCCTTTTCCCGGTTGCCTCGGCCGCCGATCGGCAGACGGCAGCATGTGCGGTGTCCTATGCGTACGCTGCACGGCCTGGTGACGCGTGATTCGCCGTGGTTGCTGCCGCACAGCTGTGTCGTAGCGATGGTACGGAAGGAATGAGCATTGTTCTCCATTACATGTCTGAATGCCAGCGGAGCGGAAGCCTGACCGACCTGGTTGCCACCGGTGGAGTGGGTTACCCGGCCCATATGACTGACATACGACCCCTCGCCCTGGTCACGGGCGCATCCGGTGGAATCGGCCTAGAGCTGGCACGGCGGTTCGCCCTGCACGGCTACGACCTCGTGGTGAACGCCGAAGACGAACGGCTGGAGTCCGCGGCACGGGCTCTGCGGGAGACGGGCGCGGAAGTCCGCGCGGTGCGCGCCGATCTGAGGGCCGCCAAGGGCCGGTACCTGCTGCTGGACGCGCTGGATGGGCTGACGATGGACGTCGTCGTCCTCAACGCCGGGGTCGGCCAGGGCGGCGCGTTCGTGGACACTGATCTCACCGACGACCAGGAGGTCATCGATCTCAACGTCACCGCCACCGTGCGGCTGGCCAAGCCACTGCTTCGGGGCATGGTGAAGCGCGGCGCGGGACGGATCGCGTTCACCTCGTCCGTCGCGGCGACGATGCCCGGTGCCTTCCAGCCGGTGTACAACGCCTCCAAGTCGTTCGTGCAGTCCTTCGCCCAGGCATTGGCGGAGGAGGTGAAGGACACCGGTGTGACGGTCACCTCGTTCATGCCGGGCCCGACGGACACGGACTTCTTCCGCAGGGCGGGCACGGCGGACGACACCCGGATCGGCACCATGAAGAAGGACGATCCCGCCACAGTGGCCGAGCAGGCGTTCGAGGCGATCATGAAGGGCGAGAAGAAGACCGTGGCCGGCTCGCTGAAGACGAAGGCCCAGGAGATGGCGGGGAAGGTGCTGCCCGACGGGGTCAAGGCCGTGGCGCACCGGCGGATGGCGGAGCCGGGAACCGGCAAGGACCCCGAGCAGCCGACGGAATGACGTGAGAGCGACCGTCGTCGCGTACCACCGGGCACCGGACAGAGAGAAACGCCCGTGTCATGTCACACGGTCGTCAGCGTATGCGCGCCGGGCACCCGCACGTCCCGCACGTCCCGTAGGCGAAGCCACTGCGCACGCGCGCCGGCATGCGCCGCAGGGAGATCCTCAGGTCCTGGTCCGGGACGGTGAATTCAAGATCGTCCAGGCGGAGCGCGAGCGCCTCGAGCTTGGCGAGAGCAGGCAGCGAACGGTCGATCAAGGGTGAGGTCGGCACCTCCATGCCCACCGGGTGCCCATGCCCGGGGCCGGGACACGTGCGGCCGGCACGCACGCCCTGCCATGGGGAGCCGACGCTGTTCGCTGATCAGGAGCCGGCACCTGCCTCCCACTCGCTACGGGCGTCCAGGACTGCCTGGTGCGGCACCGAGGGCATCGGGGGGCGGTGCACGGCGAGGGTCTCGACGCGGAAGGACAGTTCGGTGGCTGCGGGGTCGGGGGGCGGGTGGTAACGGCCCGCGCAGACAGAGAGGTTGACGATCAGGTAGGCGTGCCAGTGAGCGCCTACGCCCCGTCCGTCGGCGAAGACCTCCGTCCCGTCGAGCGACCACACCACATCCCGGCGGCCGAATGTGACCTCCAGTTCGATGGTCGCGCCAGGACGTACCGCCGGACTTCGGAGATACTTCTGCCCTTGCCGGACATGGTTGGACAGTTCCAGGAGATCCGGGTTGTCGGGGTGGTACTCGAAGACGTCGACCTCGTTGCCTCCGTCCCGCCAGGTCCAGATCGCCGGCCACGCGCCCAGCCCGGCGGGCAGGCGGACCCTGGCCCTGAGCCGGTCGCCGGTGCGCACGGTGAAGCCTTCCTCGCTTCCCTCGGTGGTGAGCAGGCCGGTGTTCCACCAGCCGTCCGTTCGGCGGGTGGCGCGGAACGTTCCCGTGCGGGAGTAGGCGGGGTCCGACGTGAGGTAGTCCAGCTTGTTGTCGCCCGGGTTGGTCGGGCCACCGTCGGGATAGGCCCAGGAACGCCCCGCGACCCACTGGCGTTCGGAGGTGAAATCGGCTGTGAAGACAACATCGCTCACTAGCGTGCTCCGTGGTGGTCGAAAGCGGTGCGGGATCGTCCGAGTGCTGCCCGTGCGGGCCCTTGGCCACTCGGTTGTCACCGGACCGGGCTTCCTCTTCGTCCTCCTGAGGGAAAGGTGTGTGCGGTGGGGTCGAACGCGTGGATGAGACGCGAATGCAGGAACCCTTCTTGATGCCGGGTTGCAGGGGTCAGGTCACCTTGAAGCCGTCGAAGGTGACCATGCCCCGTGTGCCGGTCCAGCCGTTGGCCGCGGTCATGAAGATTCCGATGTCCTGTGCGGCGGCCGCACCCGAAGGGGTGGCGGTGCCCACCGTCGTCCAGGTGACGCCGTCCGTGCTGGCCTCCCCGAGGTACGAGGCGCCGGATCTGGTCAGCCGCAGCCGCACCGGCGCGGTGAAGGACCCCGACAGTTCGATCGAGTCGAAACGGCCGTCGCCGTCGGCGTCCCAGCTCAGCGCGCACCCGTTGGACGGCGTGACCGCCAGGTTCACATAGCCGGCGCTTCCCTGAGCAGCCAGGTCGTCGCGGACGACGATGCCTGCCCGCGCCCAGCCCCCGGTCGGATCCTGGGCGGTGACCCTGACCTCGGCGACGGTCGTGTCGAGACAGGCGCCCGCCCGGTACACGGCCCCGAATTCGTTGGTGGCGCCCCACAGGTCCGCCCCGGCGCCCTCGATGGCGATCTCGTCCCCGGACTGGCCGAACACCGCGTCGTTGTAGGAGACCGTGCGGTACGGGTCCTCGACTCCGGTGGCGGCCAGCAGCCGTACCGGCGCCACCGCCTTCCCGCCGCCCGCGTACACCGCCGCCGCGACGACCTGGCCGACCAGTTGCGTGGGCTCGCCCGCCAGAGAGATCTCGAAGCGGGCGGTGAACGTGCCACCGGACGTCACCGAGGGCGTGCGCACCGGATCGAGCGGTTTCGCCGTCATGCCCTTGGGGACCGCGACGGAAAGGGTCACATCGCGTGCGGGCGTGAACCCGTTTCGGTTGGTGAAGCTGACCGTCACCGTCGCGGGCGTGCCCTCGGCCACCGCCGCCCGGTCGGCCGCCGCGGCGAGGGCCGCCTGATGGGGAGAGGCGGCGAGCAGGTCGCGCACGCGGCGGGCCAGGACGTACGCGGAACCGTGGGGTTCGGTCGGATGAGTCTCGTGTGCGTGCGCCCAGCCGTCCTCCAGGGCGAACCAGTCGATCGTCGCCGGGTCCTTCTCCGTGGCGAGGGCGTCGAAGAACGTCTTCCAGCGGGTGCGGTAGAGGCCGCCGACCAGCCCGGACCACTCCCGGTTCGCGTAGTCGTGCAGGCCCTCTTCGCTGCTGGCGCGTCCGCCCCACGTGGTGAGGAGGGAGCGGACGTCGTACTCGAGGCGGTCCTTCTCTGCCCGGTCGCTGCCCCAGGAGCGGGCGTCGGCGAGCCACCGCCCCAGCAAGTGCGGGCCGGAGGTGGCCAGCAGGTCGTCGAGGAGGTCCATCCAGGTCAGCCAGGTCCTGGTCAGTCGGCCGAAGAGGGCTCTGTCCCCTGCCGCGTGCGCGGCTTTGATCTGCGGCAGCAGTACCCGGCTGCGGTTGGACAGGACCTGCCGGGCCACGTCCACGACGTCGTACCGGTAGGCCGAGCTGCCCCGCAACTCGGGGCGTACGGCGAGGAGTTCGGTGAGCGCGGTGTCGAAGGCCGTGGTGTCGTAGCGGTCCTTCTCCGGGCCCCAGGCGGCGGCCTTGTTCGCCGTCAGGCTCGGACGGGCGCCGAACAGGCCGTCGGGGGCCTCGCTCCAGGAGTCCGCGCGTGACATGTCATACGCGGTGTCGCGGATCGTCTGCCAGGCGGCGGCTGCGTGCCGGTCCCGGCCGCCGTAGCGGGAGAGGGCGTAGGCGGCGAACCAGTCGTCCAGGTCGACGGTTCCCGGTGTCCACGCGAGGTCCGTCAGCAGAGCCAGGGCGGGCGCGTTGTTGTCCGCAGCCTCCGGCATCGCCGCGATACCGGCGAGTGAACTGCCCTCCTTGTCACGCCATTTGGGGTACTGCTCGACCCAGTCCGGGGCATTGGCGCCGATCGGCGTGTGTCCGCCGAAGTTCCAGATGCTGCCGAAGGCGTACGGGGTGCCGCCCCAGTCGCTCTCCCGGTCGGTGACGGTGGTGTACCGGTCCGACAGCCCGTCCACGATCAGCATCCGGCTCCTGTCGACGCCGTCGAGCAGTGCCCTGGAGGGGTTGGTCTGCCAGCCGAGGATCGCCCACACGGCCCCCGGGTGTGCCTTCCGCAGCGCCGCCTCGACGGCTTTCGCGGCCTCGCCCACCGGCACGTCTCCGGGGTTTCCGCCTTCGTGGAGCAGGTCCATCTTGTACATCGTGCTGTCACCGAACCGCTCCGTCTGGGCGCGGTAGAAGGCGGCGGCCACCTCGCGGAAGGCCATGGTGCGCGGGTCGAGCCAGTCGGGGCGTTTGAATGCGCCCCAGGTGCCCTGTGCCACCACCGCCGCGTCCCCGCCGTGCTGGGCCGGGAAGTCGTCCGGAACGGTGCCGTAGTAGCCCGGCAGGACCGGCGTCATGCCCAGGTCGCGAATCCGGTCGACGATCTTCCCGGCGAGCGCGGCCCGCCGCTCGATGAGCTGCCTTGAGACCGGTCCGCCGAAGCCCGACATGTTCTGCAGCAGCCACCAGGGCTGGTGGGCGGGGGCCGGAATCCAGGCGCGCAGCGCGGCGTCGGAGTAGCCGAAGCGGCGGAAGGTGTCGTAGTACACGGCGTCACCGCCGATGTAGACGAGGACCCGGTTGACTCCGTGCAGGGCGAGCACGTCCAGCTCGTGCTGCCAGGCGTCCCAGGTGCGGTAGGCGCCGGTGTAGCCCTCGTTGGTGTCGTTGAAGGCGAAGCGGTGCGGCACGTCGGCCGTACCCGTGATCTCCTCGGCGGGCGCGGGGAGGGTGCGCGGCAGGTTCAGCTGCTCGCCGGTCCAGGAGACGGAGGCGTGCGCGGTCCGCCGCAGGTAGGTGTGCAGGCCGGTGAGCAACACCCCGGTACTGGTGCCCTCCACCGTGATGTGCCCGGCCCGGCCGGTGACCCGGAAGCGGTCGGTGTCGTCGGCGAGGGCCCGCAGGGTGATCTGCCGGTGGTGGTCGGGCAGCACCCGCTTCAGCGCCGCCGCGGCGGGGGCGGTGTCGAACAGGGTGCCGCCGGACGCGTACGCGCCCTGCGGCCGGGCCAGCAGTGCGCCGCCGCCCAGCGCGACCGTCCCCGTCAGGACCCGTCTGCGGGTGACACCTGTGACGCCTAGGTCGCCTCGGTTGCTGTGCATGAACGTCCTTCCGGCAGGGCTCAGTTGACCGTCATGGCGAAGATGTGCAGGGCGGGGACGCCCGACTGGAGGCCGTCGCTGACCTTGGGCAGGACCAGGGAGCGCAGCTCCTTGCCTGCCGTCAGGTCGACACCGAAGGTGAACAGGCTGACGGGGCTGTCGTCCCGGCCGGTCGCGATGTGGCGGTAGGGGACCACCACCGCGGCGGCCGAGCTCGACCCGTACCAGTCCTGGACGGCGACGGAGAAGGGCTGTTCCGTGCCGTCGCCGTAGACGACCTTGCCGTCGCCCCTGCCTTCTCCCCAGGTGCTGGTGCCGAGGAAGGACAGGCGGGAGCCGGAGCCCGACAGCAGCACGGTCTGGCCGGCACTGACGACGTTGTCGAGGTTGCCGGGCGCGGTGTCCGGCCAGGTGAAGGTCACGCCGTCGTACGTGACCTCGGCCCCCGGAGTCAGCCCCACCGACGCCAGCGCCTCGGCGGACAGGCTGGAGTGCGAGCCGTCGATGTCGGCGACGGTGAGGGCGTTGTCGGAGGCGATCCCCGCGTTGTCGAAGGCTCCGTGCAGCGAGCGGTAGGGCAGCAGGACGGAGGACGTGGCGCGCGTGCAGTCGGAGCCGTGGCGGTGCACGTCGAACAGGGCGTGCGCGGTGAAGGTCGTCCGGCCCTCGGCGTCGTCGGAGAGCCGGGTCCGCCAGGTGCGGGTCACCGACCGTCCGGGCGCGAGACTGCCCAGGCTGTCCGGTTCTCCGCTGCCGTCCACGGCGAGATAGAGCGTGGTGCCGCGCAGCGCGATCCTGCTGGTGTTGGTGAGCGTGGCGGTCAGGGTCACGGTCTTGCCCGGTTCGGGGGCGGCCGGGGTGACGGTGAGTGAGACGGGCGGCGGGAGGAAGTCCTCCTCGGGGCGGTAGGCGCTCAAGACTCCTCCACGGTGAAGCGGTCGAACACGGCCCTGATCGTCGTGCCGGGATGGTTGAGGTTCACCGCGCTGGCCACACAGCCGGCGTCCAGCGTGCCGGTCGCGGAGGGCACGGTCACGCTTGCGATCTCGTTCCAGGCGAGGCCGTTGGTGGTGGAGTACGCGGTATAGGTGGTGCCGGAGCGGATCAGGCGCAGCCAGGCGGGGTGGGTGGAAGCGCCGCCGCCCGCCCAGGTGTCGAGGTGTCCGTCGCCGTCGCTGTCGGTCATGAACTCCACGCCGTAGGACTGCGACATGGTGAGCACCGCGTAGCCGCCCTCCTCCGGAGCGGTCAGGTCGTGGGCGACGGCGATCCCGTATTTGGCGCTGGGGTTGTCGCTCCCGGTGAGACTGACCGTCTTGACCTGCACGACACTCGATGCGGCGACGGATCCGGGAAGGCGGATGCCGCCCTTCTCGTCACGGCCGCCGGACAGGTCGGCGCCGCCCGCCCAGATCACCAACTGGCTGCCGTACTGGCCGAACCGGGCGTCGTCGGTGGTGGCGAACGTCTGGTACGGGTCGCGCACGCCGTTCGGCTCATAGGGCACGCTGACGGTCTTCGCGGCCCGCGCGCAGTCGGAGCTGCGTCCGTCCACGTCGAAGACCAGGTGCGCGGTGAACGCGACGTCCCCGGCGACGTCGGCCGGCATCGACGTACGCCAGCTGCGGGTGATCCTGGCGCCGCGGCGCACGTCACCGAGCGGGATGGTGCGTGCGGCTGCCGTCGCGCCGGGGTCCACCAGGTACAGGACGGCGCCGCGCAGGGGGAACGGGCAGTCGTTGACGAGGACCGCGGTGCCGGTGACGGCGTCGCCGCCGGCCGGTTCGGTCGGTAGGGTGGTGACGGTGAGGAGGGGACCGAGGGTGTCCGTACGTGCGCTCACGCCGCTCACCGCCGCTCCCAGTCGACGGTGAACGTGTTGGCGATCTCGCTGGGCAGTGTCTCCGGGACGCCGATGTGGACCTTGCCGTCGGAACGGGTCCATTTCAGCGGGCGGTTGTGGCCGAGCAGTCGGATCCGCGAGGTCGCGGAGTGGGGGATGTCGGCCGGCAGTGAGAGGGTGCCGCTGGGGGCACCGAGGACGATGATGTTGAACTTGCCCGGGCTGACCGTGTACCGGATGCCGAGCGGGCTGCCCTCCTCCTCGGCCCGCAGCCACGGCGTCGAGCCGTACACCGCGGGCCCGTTCACCTTCAGCCACGCCCCGATGTCCCGCAGGCGCCGTTGCATGACGTCGGGAATGGTGCCGTCCGGCTTCGGCCCGATGTTCAGCAGCAGGTTGCCGTTCTTGCTGGTGACGTCGGCGAGCAGATGGACGAGGAACTCGGAGGTCTTGTAGTCCTCCTCGATCTCGAACTTGTTGTAGCCCCAGGAGTAGCCCATGGTGATGCAGCACTCCCACTTCTGGGGGTCCATGGTGGGGTTGGTGCGCTGTTCGTACGTGGCGAAGTCGAAGTGCGTGTCGAAGCGGTCGTTGGCCACGACCCCCTTGGGGCGACTGCGGTTCTTCGCCTGGTTGTAGTAGTGGGCGAGGGGCTCCTCGCTGCGCCACGGCGGATTCCCGGACGGCCGGAACCACTGGCCGTCCGCCCAGAGCAGTTCCGGATCGTAGCGGTCGATGATCTCGTACAGCTGCTTCAGTTCGTAGGCGCCGATGTAGTCCTCGACGGGCTGGTAGCCGGTCATCGGGACCTCGGCGCCGGTGTAGGCGTTCTTCATCGGCCGGCCGAGCGCCGGGTTGAAGAACTCGCCGAGCGAGTAGTACAGGCCGGGCCGTACCGTGCCGCGTCTGCGTGCGGCCGCCATCAGCTCGCCGACCAGGTCCCGCTTCGGCCCGTACTTGCCCGCATGACGGTCCGTCACCTTGCTCGGCCACAGGGCGAAACCGTCGTGGTGCTTGCTGGTCAGCGTGAAGTACTCGGCACCCGCCTGCTCGAACAGCCGCACCCAGGCGTCCGGGTCGTAGTTCTCGGCCCTGAACTGCGGGATGAAGTCGTCGTAGAGGAAGTCCTGCCCGTAGGTGTCGCGGTGGTACTTCCAGGTGGGATCGGTGTCGAAGCTCTGGTACCACAGGTACCACTCGGCGGCCATCTGGCGGGCGGAGCCGGCGGGGACGGAGTAGACGCCCCAGTGGACGAAGATGCCGAACTTGGCGTCCTTGTACCAGCGCGGTACGGGGTGGGTGTCGAGGGACGCCTTCGTGGGCCGGTAGTCGGGGATGCCGCCACTGATCGCGCGCGCGGCACCGGGCGGGGCGAGGAGCACAGCGGAGCCGAGGGCCGTGGCCGTGGTCAGGAAGCGTCTGCGGCTGACGTTCACAGGGGACCTCTCAGTCGGCGGTCGAGAAGGAGTCGAAGACGGCTGTGGTGGTCTGGTCGGGGTGGTCGAGGTTGACGGCGCTCGCGACCATCCCCGCGTCGAGACCGCCGGCTGCGGACGGCACGGTCGCGGTTCCGATCCGCCGCCAGGTGGTGCCGTCAGCGCTGGCGTACGCGGTGTAGGCGGTGCCGTCGCGCGTGAGCCTGAGCCAGGCGGGGTGGTACGAGGCGCCGCCGCCCGCCCAGGTGTCGAGCTTTCCGTCGCCGTCGCTGTCGGTCATGAACTCCACGCCGTAGCTCCTGGACATGGTCAGCACCGCGTAGCCGCCCTTGTCCGGGGCGGTCAGGTCGTCGGCGACGGCGATCCCGGCCTTGGCGGAGGGTCCGCTGCCGGTCTGTTCGACGACACGGGCGGTGACGCTGCCGGAGGCGGGCACGGCGTCCGGCACATGGATGGCGGCCTTCTCGTCCTTCCAGCCGGCCAGGTCCTGACCACCCGCCCAGATCGCGAACTGGTCGCCGTTCTGGGCGTATTGGGCGTCCTCGGCGGTGGTGTACGTCCGGTACGGGGGGTTGACCGCGGACGGCACGGGGGTGACGTCGGCGGTCACCGTGTCGGTGTCGTGGCGTGTCCGGCCGCCCTGTCGGAACGAGGTGCTTACGCCGATGTCGTACGGCCCCCAAGCCGTGCCGGCGGACGGGGTGACCCGCCAGGTGACGGTGCAACTCCCGCCGGGAACGAGGGAGTTGGTGCGTGTTGGCCCCTCGGCCTCGGCGGTCCAGCCGTGCGGCAGACGCAGTCCGGTGGTGACCCGGGTGACGGCCCGGGGGCCGGTGTTGGTGACGGTCGCGGTGATCTCCGTGGCGCGGCCGGTCGGCAGACTCGGACGGTGCGGGCTGAACCGGACGCGGGCCGACGGGCAGTCGCGGGCCACGCCGAGGCCGGCGAGGTCGACCGCGTCGGCGAACGCCTTCATCCCGTCGTCGTTGGGGTGGAGGTGGTCACCCGAGTCGAAGGCGGCGGCGTAGCGGGTGGCATCGTCCGGATCGCGTACCGCCTTGTCGAAGTCGGCGTAGCCGTCGAAGACGCCGTCGTCGCGGACGAACGCGTTGACCTTCTGCCGGTCGGCCTCCTTGGCCTCGGTCCAGTAGTCGCCCCAGCCGCGGTACGGAACGACGGTGGCGCCGATCACCCGCAGCCCGCGGGCGTGGGCGCGACGGGCGATCTCCTTCATGCCGGCGATCACCTGGTCGCCGGTGGCGCCGCCCCAGCTGAGGTCGTTGACACCTTCGAAGAGGATCACCGTCCGGGCGCCCGGCTGGGACAGGACATCGCGCCGCAGCCGGTCCAGTGCCGAGGGGTTGCCGTCGGTGCCGGCCGTGATGCGGTTGCCGCTGATGCCCTCGTTGAGCACCCCGGCGGTGGAGGTGCAGGCCGACAGCCGAGCCGCGAGGTAGTCGGGCCAGCGCCGGTTCGCGTCCGAGGTGGAGGCGGCCCCGTCGGTGATGGAGTCGCCCAGCGCGACGACGGAGCCCCGTGCCCGACCGCCCCGCACGTCGACTCCGGTGAGGAAGGGGAAGGTGGAATCGGTCTTGGTGAACGCGCCCCCACCGGCGTCCCCGGCGTGGTCGCCGCCGCCGTCGGGTGTCCAGTAGACCGTCTGGAGCCCCATCCAGTGCTGGCTGACGTGAGTGAGCCTGCCGGGGAAGTACAGGCTGACCACCAGATCGCCACGGGCCGCGACGGGAATCCGTAACCCGTCGCTCGCCGCCTGCCCGTGGGCCGGGATCGTCACGGCCGCCTTGCCGCCGAACGTCAGATCGCGCGGACCCGACACGGACGAGCCATCCGCGCGCCGGCCCACGGTCGCGTGGCCGATCGTCACCGGCTGGTCGGTGAACTCGTTGGTCAGCCGGATCCGCACGCTCGTCCCGCCCGCGCTGACGTGCACCGGGATCCGCACGGTCACCTCGGAGGTGCCGGGGTCGTACGAGGCGTGCTGCGCGGTCGCCCACGTCCCCGTCCACGCCTGCGGCCGGGTCCCGGCCTCGGCCGAGGCCGCCGGCAGCAGGGCCGCCAGTACGGCTCCCACGGCCGCGACCGAGTTCACGAAAAGTCGGTGCCCTCGCCGGTGTCCCAACAGTCCGTCCATGCGTCCTTTCCTTTGTCCGGCGTTCGCGGGATGCGGTCCCACCGCTTGTCCGCGTTCGGGCATCACGCGCCGCCCCCGCGACTCAGCCTGGCGTCTGCCCAGTCAGCGTGGTCGAGGGCGTTGCCGTCCCCGCCGTCGGAGACGACGACCGTGGAGCGGGCGCGGCCGTTCTGGGGCATCAGCCAGCCGGGGAAACCGCCGCCGTCCGTCTCGGCGTTGATGTACGGGCCGGGACGCGCGATGACGTACAGCCCCGCGTCCTGGGCCATGTCGAGCAGCTTGTCGACGTCACGGACACCCGAGAAGTCGTACGGGCTGGGCAGCCGCCAGTAGTGGAACTCGCCGGACCACACGGTCGGCAGCAGGGTGGACGCGAGGCCGGCCAGAGCGGTCCGCCATCGCTTGGCGAGGCTCATTCGGTGACTCCCGTGCAGGTGAGGTGGGCGGCGGCCCAGTCGGCGTGGTCGGTGGAGACGTCTCCTCCGCTGTCCACCGTCAGGTCCAGCCAGCGGGCGCCGGTGACGTCCACGTCGACCGGCGTGCCGGGGTCGGAGCCTCGGAGGGTCGGGGTCGTGAAGAGGTCGCGTCCGTCCGCGGTGAGCTTGAACGAGACGCTCCCGCTGTCCCCGACCTCGTCGTCCACACCGACCGTGGCCGTGAACCGGGTGCAGAGGCCGCCGAGGTGGACGCGTACCTGGCTGTCGGCGTGCACGCCCAGGCCCTTGGTGTACGTCGTGCCGGCGATGGTCAGGGTGTGTCCGTCACCGGCCGCGTTCTCGCCGTTGGAGGTGTCCTTCTCGACCGGACCCCAGCCGTTGACGGCCCGCACGAGCGGCAGATCGCTCACGTACACGTCCCCGGCGGGTGCGGGCGGCGGTACCTGCACGGCCCGTTCACCGACCGTCTGCGCGGTGCGTCCGCCCTGCCGGTAGGAGGCTGTCGCCGGCAGCAGGGCGTACGGAACTGGGTCGGCGGGCGGAGTGACGGTGTACTGGGCGGTGACCGTGGCACCAGGGGCGACCCGGGCGAAGTGGGTCGGGCCGTCCGCCTTGGCCGTCCAGCCGTCGGGGGTCCTCAACGTCAGGTTCACGTCGCGTGCCGCCTTCTCGGGGACGTGGAAGGAGACGGTCGCCCGGCCCGTCTCACCGGTGCTCAGGAAGGGCTCGGCGGCCACGGTCACTTCGGCACCTGTCGTCGGGTTCGCGTACGTCTTCGCGTCGTACGACGGTGCCCGCACCGTCCCGATGTGGATGCCTCCCGCGCTCGCGCCGAGGTCGACGAGGCGCGCGGAGTCCGGTCCGGAGCCGTCGTGCGTGGACCAGACCGCGAGGGCGATGGTGTTGATGCCGTGTTCGTCGAGCAGACCGCTCGGGATGACGAAACGGGACTGCGGACCGGTGTCGGCGAGATAGCGGCCGATGAGCCAGCCGTTCACGAAGATCTGGGCCCGGTAGTCCTTGCCGCCGTTGCCGTCGGCGAGTTCGAGGGCGAGGGGGGTGTCCTGGCCGCGGGGCAGGTCGAGCCGGGCCGTGGTGCGGTACCAGCGCACGCCCGGGCCGGACTGCGCGGACTGTGCGGGGAGGGTCGTACGGGTCCAGGATCCGTCCGGGTAGCCGGGCAGGGACCAGCCGGAACGCTCGCCGTACAGACCGCCGTTGTTGTATCCGCCGCGTGCCGTGTCGACGGGGTGTTCGCCACCTCGGGTGCCCTGGATCTTCCAGGTGATGGTGGAGTCGGCGCCGATGAGGTCGGCGGAGAGCAGTCCGCGCGGTTCCTTGGAGTAGTCGTGACCCCATTCCTCGTTGTGGCCGGCGTTCTCGGCGAGGATCGCCAGCACGTTGTCGCCGCCTTCCGCGAGGGCGCCGTCGGGGATGGCGAAGGTGTGTCTGCCGTCGCCGTAATGGCCGAGGTAGCGACCGTTCAGCCAGGCCGCGTAGCTGCCGTGCGGGCCGGTGTTCGTGTTCAGGGTCACCGCGCTCGTGCGGCCCGTGGTCCGGAAGCGGCCCCGGTACCAGACGTCGCCCTGGTGGAAGCCGTACTCGTCCATGGCGAGGACGGGGGTGTACCCGGCGAGGTCAGGGTTGTTGGCGGTGAGGTGGTCGGCGACGGTCCACGCCAAGTCGTCGAAGGCGGGTGCGGACTCGGGGTTCTCCCCCCGCGTCCGCCACTCGTCGAGGGCGGGGAGTTCCACCGGGCGGGGTGCGGAAGTGACCGTGGTGCGGCGCCCGTTCCACGTCACGTGCGTGGCGTCGGCGATGACCTCGATCTTCGCGGCCTTCGTCGAGTCGCCCGTCAACTTCACTGTGCCGTGGTCGACGTGAGCCGTACGGAGCAGGGACGGGCCTCGCACCAGCACCGGCCCGTCGCTCGTGTCCTGTCGCCACCACTGAGCGGTCTCCTGATCGTCCGCGATGAGCAGGACGAGGTCGCCGATGCGTACCCGGATGAGGCCCCGGTGGGTGTAGTTCAGCCGCACATCACCGCGTTCGGCGTCCCAGGTGACGTCCGCCTTGCCCTCCAGGACGGTGACCTTGGGCCTGGACCTGTACCGCAGTACGGTCTCTGCCGCCTCGCCCCTCCTCCCGTACAGCAGCGCCACGTCGTCGGCGCCGATGCGGGCGTGGGTCATGATCTCGGAGGTGGAGTAGACGAGCCGCTGCCGTTCGAGGTCATAGTCGGCGACCAGGATCTTGGCGTCCCGGCCCGCGACCGTGACGTTGCCCTGCTGCGGGACGCGTGGGTAGTCGCCGTCCCGGCCGGACAGGGAGAAGGTGGTGGTGTCGGTGGTCTTCACCCGGGTGTCGGCGTGGCGGAGGGTGAAGAACTGGGTGCCGTCGTCGGGGTTCACCCTCCTGTCGATCCGCAGTGCGTCGTCGCTCGGCGCCGGCGCCGGGGCCCTGTCCGTTCGGGCCAACGGCTTCACCGCGTTGACGAAGTAGCCGAGCCGCTTGAACTCCTGGTATTTGTCGGTCAGTTGCCGTGACTCGGTGATCGGTGCGCCGTAGTCGTACGACGTGTAGACGGCGTTGGGGTCGGCGAGCCAGCCCCAGTTGGTGCCGCCGTACGTCATGTAGAAGGACTGGCCGGTGACGCCCGCGGCGATGTTCATCTTGCTGAACACACGGCTGAAGGCCGTGCCGGTGAGCTCGCGGCAGGCGTCGTAGCCGGAGCCGCCCCACGGGTCGAAGGCACCGCCCTGTGCCTCGGGGATGATCAGCGGGGACTCGGGTTTGAAGTCGTTGACGTAGGAATAATCGGGCAGGTCCTTCCACGTATCGGGGGCGGAGCAGTCGAACCCCTGGGGGTAGGCGTCGAAGCCGTAGATGTCCGGGGCGCCCTTGCCGCTGACCCAGTTCCTGTTGGGGCCGCCGTCGTTGACGAAGGTCGGGATGTCGATGCCGTCCTCGCGCGCCCAGTCGATGAGGGTCTGCATGTAGTCGGCGGACAGGCCGCCGCCCTGGTACTCGTTCTCGACCTGGTACAGGATCACCGACCCCGTGCCGCGGGTGAGCTGGTGACGGGCGATGATCGGGTTGATCCGGCTCATCCACTCCCGGGCGTCCTTCATGTACCCCTCGTCGGAGGTGCGGTTCACGCCCGCGTGCGTCTTGCGCCAGGCCGGTAAGCCACCGCCGGACACCTCCGCGTTGATGTACGGGCCCGGGCGGGCGATCACATACAGGCCCGCGCGTTCGGCCTCGTCGAGGAGTCGCTCGACATCGCGGACGCCGGTGAAGTCATAGGAGCCGGGGGCGGTGGAGTGGTAGCCCCAGTCGAAGTACAGGGAAACGGAGTTGAATCCGGCGGCCTTGATCTTCTGCAGCACGTCGTGCCAGGCGTCGGGGCTCGGCAGCCGGAAGTAGTGCAGCTCGGCGCCCCACAGGTACACCGGTTTCCCGTCGATGCGCACCGAGTACCGGTCGTAGGTGACGGTGTGCGCCGGTGGCGCGGCAGTTGGCGCCGATCGGGGGGCGGCCTGCACGGCGGGCGCGGTCAGGCAGCAGGCTGCGAGCAGTGCGGCCGTGAGCGGCGCGAGCCAGGTTCTCCTCACGACGTCAGCGCCTTCACGACCGCGTCCCGCGCGGTTTCGACGTCGGTGACGTTCTTCGTGCGGCCGTCGAGGTCGCGTGTCGCCGTGTCGAGGGCCTGGGTCAGGACGTCGCCGTCACTGGTGCCGCCGTCCTTCGTGCGCAGCTCCTGGATCAGCTCGAAGTCCTCGATGCCGTCCTTGAGTTGCTCCCATCGGACACTGGACATCGGGCCGTTCTTGCCGGGATAGACCAGGTACTCGTCGCCCTGCGTGAAGATGTAGACCGGCTGGCTGAAGGGATCGGACGTCCAGCTGTTGTACGACCAGCGAAGGAAGCCGTCCAGGTGGCGCTGTGCGGCGATCCACGGCAGCATCCGGGCCTCCACGGCGGGGGAGTAGGACAGCGTGTTGGGGTGGGCCGGGGTGCCGTAGACGTAGAAGGTGGTGACCTTGCCCTCGGCGCGGCGCTCCTCGGCCTTCGCCGCCGTCATCTGGTCGATGGTGTCCCAGCTGACGGACAGGTCGGACGCGAGGTCGGCGGTGCCGGCCGAGCCGGCCACGGAGATTCTCTGGTCGAACTGCGGTGCGACCTCGTGGACGAAGTCCCTGACGACCGTCATGGATGCCACCGGCCGCTCGTCGAACGACAGATACGTCCGGTCCAGCCAGCCCTTGGCCCGCAGGTGCTTGACGAAGGCGGGCAGGAACGTCCCCCACGCCTCGCGCCAGCGGTCTCCGCCCAGGTCGACGTTCTGGTAGACGCTCTTCCCGGTCCGGGTGTCGGTGTAGGTGAGGTGCTCGCCGTCCTGGAACGCGAGCATGGAGAACGCCCCGATGTCGGGGCCGACTCCTGCCTTCAATGCCGTGCGGACGTACCTGTCCCAGCGGGAGAAGTCGAAGGAGAACCGGGTGCCGTCCCACTTCCAGGCGACCATGCTGGAGTAGGGGGTGGCCGTCTGCGACCGGCGGGTGCCCAGTGACCACTGGTGGTGCCACGGGTTGTCGACGACGGTGGTGTTGACGACCTTCTGGCCGTGGCCCGCCAAGTCCTTGTCGTAGGCCTCGATCAGCTTCCAGTGCCGGTCCGACCAGGGCTCGACACCGGCGTTGAGCGCCATGGTCTCCGGCTGTGCCCACACGTCGAGGAAGAAGCGGTAGTCCTTCGGGTCCGGTAGGGCGGCGTTCGCCACCTGGACGGAGAGCGGGTGGGTGACCTTGGTGCCGTCGTCGGCGCTCACCCTGAGCGTGCCGGTGTAGGTGCCCGGGGCGGCGGTCTTCGGGATGTGGAAGGTGAACCACAGCGGCTGTGCCGCGTAGGCGGGTACGTCGACCGAGGGGCTCTCCTGCAGCGCGTCGCCGACGACGTCCGGGTCCCGGTCGCCAGAGACCTCGGTCGGGGAGCTGACCTGGTCGATGGTGGCCGACCAATCCATCTCGGTCTTGGAGCGCTGCACGGGCACGTACTTCACGAAGCGGACCTGTGTCCCCGCGCCGGAGATCCTCGCCCCGCCGGGCCCGGTGAGGTCGCCGACACTCGCCCGCACGCCGTGCAGGTCGTGGCCGGAGGCGATGGCCAGCTGGGCGGAGACCTGCTCGTTGCGGACGGCGGAGAGGGACAGGTCGCGGGTGTCCTTGCCCTGGATGGCGGTGGTCGGGTAGCGGGGGACGCGCACCTCGGCGGAGGAGGCGAAGGATCCGGTGGGCACCCAGGTGATCGTGTCCCTGGTGCCCATGGCGTCGGCGACCTTGACGGTCAGCCAGGTGGTCGTCGCTCTGTCGTTGACGTCCGTGGTGGATCTGCCGGTACCGGCGATCGCCGTGGTTGTCGCGGCTATGACAACCCCGGCGGCGAAGGCGGCGACGGCCGTCGGAACGCGTGACATGGTCCGGGCCCCTCTCAGGCTCGTACTGGACTTGGTCGAAGGCCGGGCGGTGGTTCAGGAAGTGACGGAGAAGGCCTTGAAGTCGGCTTCGGACGTGGACCCGGGGTAGTTGGCGTTGACGGCGCTGGCGACCAGCCCCGCGTCCTCGTTCCCGGCGGCCGACGGCACCTGCGCGGTGCCGACCGTCGTCCAGGTCTCGCCGTCCTTGCTGGTGTACGCGGTGTACGTCGTGCCGTCCCGGACCAGCCGCAGGTGGGCCGGATAATACGTCGAGCCGCCACCGGCCCAGGTGTCGAGGACGCCGTCGCCGTTGCTGTCGGTCATGAACTCGAGCCCGTAGCTCCTGGTCATGACCAGGACCGCGTAGCCGCCCTTCGCCGGGTCGGTGAGGTCGTTCGCGATCGCCACCCCGGACTTGGCCGCCGGGCTGACGCCGCTCTGCGAGACCAACTGCGCCTGGACGCTGGCCTGTTCGCCTGCCGCGCCGGCCAGATAGAGGGCGCCCTTCTCGTCCTTCCAGCCGGACAGGTCCTGACCGCTCGCCCAGATGGCGAACTGGTCGCCGGCCTGCGCGTACTGGGCGTCGGTGGTCTGTGCCGTGCGGTAGGGATCGTGGACGGCGCCGGGGGCGGCTTCCACCGTGGCCCGCACGGTGTCGTCGACGGTGACGGTCCTCCCGGCGGTGGTCCTGTAGGTCACCGTGCCGGTGAGGTCGTGGCCGCCCCAGTCCGCGTCGGCGGCCGGGGTGACCGTCCAGGTGGTGGTGTACGCGGCGCCGGGTGCCAGGGAGCGCGCGGTCGCGGCACCGGTGGGCCGTGCGGTCCAGCCGTCGGGCAAGGTCAGGGAGGTGCGGACGGCGTTGAGGGCCGTGGTGCCCCAGTTGGTGGCCGTGGTGGTGACCTCGAAGGGCTTGCCGGAGCCGGTGCTGGGTGCGGCCGGGCCGAACAGGACGGACGCGGCCGGGACGTCGTCGCGCTTCAGGGCTCGGATCGCTTTCAGGGCACCCTTGGCGCCGAGCTTCACGAACGTGGGTGTGACCCCGAGCGGCGCGGCGTACCCCTTGAGGGTCGCGGGGCCGTGGACGACCGTGCCGTGGTTGACGTCGAACCAGGCGCCGGAGGGCAGGTACACCGTGCGGGTGGCGCCGGAGCCGAGCTTGGGCGCGGCCAGCACGGCCGGGCCCAGCATCCATTCGTCCGCGACCGTGTAACTCGGTTGGTCCTTCGGGAAGTCGAAGAACAGCGGGCGCATGATCGGGTCGCCGGTCCTCAGCGTGGCCCGCACCTGGTCCCACAGGTAGGGGGCCAGCCGTTCGTGCGCCTTGATGGCGGCTCTGTACAGGTCGATGGTCTGCTGGTCGTATGTCACTTTCTGGCCGGTGGTGACGTCGTTGGTCTCCACAGGTGAGGTGGAGGCGTACATCAGTGGCATGAGCGACGCCGACTGCGCCCACCTGATCAGGACGTCCTTACTCGGAGCGGCCTGCCCGCCGGAGCCTCCGATCATGTCGGACTCGACGAACGGGTAGCCGATCGTGGAGATCGCCAGGTTCTGGCTGACGGACGCCTTCAGGGAGTCCCAGCCGGTGCCTTTGTCGACCTGGCGGGTGACGAAGCCCGCCTGGTGGGCGGTGGAGTTCCAGTGGACCCGGATGCCGGCGCCCTGCAGGTCGTAGGTGTCGGCCAGTTGGGTGCCGAGCTTCTGGTAGTCCGTGGCCTGGTGGCCCTGGCGTGGCGCGCACTTCTCGTCGAAGAAGCGGGTGTCGAACTTCAGTCCGTCGATGCGGTACCTGTCCATCAGGGTCTTGAGGTTGCCCTCGTACCAGGCCTTGGCGTCGGGGTTGGCCAGGTCGATGATTCCGGCTTGGCCGTTCCACCAGGTCACCTCGCACGGCTTGCCGGTGTCCTTGGCGTCCATGAGCAGATAGCCGTGGTCGGCCGCGTACTGGTAGTTGGCGGAGTCGAGGTTGATCCACAGGGTGACCCAGAGACCGAAGTCGAACCCCATGGCGTGGATCTTGTCGGACAGGCCCCTGGGATCGGGGAAGGTTGTGGGGTCCCAGGTGAGGTTGCCGTAGTTCGACTCCCACTTGTCGTCGAGCTGGATGGTGTGCCCGCCCAGGCCGTTGTCGTGGAGCTCGGTGGCGTAGGCGAGCAGCTTCCGCTGGTCGACCTTGGTGTAGAACTGCGCCCAGGAGTTCCACAGCGGCTTGGCGTACTGCTCGTACGTGGCGTCGCTCTTGGCCGGTTTGCCGACGATGCCGATGTAGTCGCGGTAGACGGCGAGCGGGGTCGACTCGACGAAGACGGTGGCCTTGTAGGTGGAGGCCGCGTCGACGGTGAAGCGGCCGAGGCCGTCCTTGCCGCCGTTGATCGAGACGTCCATGGTGTCGCCGGTGTCGACGCGCAGTCCGGTCGAGGCGGAGGTGTACCAGAACGGATCGATCATGTTGTACGAGGCGGGGCCGAAGCCGGTGTGCTCCACCTGGCCGCTGTCCAGCGGCCAGGGCTGGTCGACCCCCGGTCCGCCCTGCGGCGTCTGCGCCTCGCCGTGGCCGTACCAGTGACCGGCCGAGGACAGGTCGTAGACGAGGCCGAGTTGCTTGGGTCCGCCGCCGTGGACGTCCCAGTCGAGCTCGTAGCGGTCGGCGCGAGGCGTGATCCGGGCCTCCACCGTGGCACCGTCGAGCGTGCTGTCGGCGGTGACGGTCAGGACCCCGTTCTTCCACGTCCAGCCCGTGACACCGGTCGCGTGCTGCCAGGTGCCGTCCGCCGTGGTGAAACGCAGGGCGCCCGTGTCACCGGAGGCGGTGGCGAGGACCGTCCTCCCGGCCCGGCGCGTGGTCAGGGCGAGTTCGTCGGTGGCCACGTCGAGGCTGTAGCCGGGGGCGTCGGCCGAGCCCGGCACGGAAACGGTGACGGCGTGCGCGGAGCGGGTGACCTTCGGCCCACCGGTGGCGGGTGCGGCGGGGCGGGTGGAGGCCGCTGCCGCGACGGTGGATCCGGTGACGGGCGCCACCAGCAGCGCGCAGCTCAGGATGGCAGCGATCAACAGGCCGCCGGTGCTGCTCAGTCGGGGGTGCACTCGTGTCCTCCTGTCGGACAGGACGGGGGCTCGGAAGCGGCGGTACGAGGTGCGGGTCGACGTGCGGAGTGCACGGCCACGACGAAGCGCGTGCCGGGCAGGGCGGGCGAAGTGCTTGTTGTTGCGTGAGCATGCAAGATTTCAAGCGATTTCGCACATGCTCTTGCTGTAGGCGCCACCTGTCAACATGTCAGGCACGCGGCCTTCCGAGCCTCCCGGGGACCGTCGTCGACCCGCTGTCGTCCCTGGTGGCGGTCGGTTCCGTGCCTTTGGTGAGAGGCCTTGCCGGGCCCAGAAACCGCTTGTAACGGAGGGGTAAATTCTGCGCCCCCGTCGCGATCCGCCCCGCCGGGATACCCCCCGAGGCGCCGCCGGGTCAGGCCATCAACGTCATCGACGTGTTCAACTCGTTCCCCTTCATCCGGGCCATGACGCGCGGCGGTCCCGGCTTCGCCACCGACACGACCACCACGTACCTGTACAAGCTCGCCTTCGACAACCAGTCGCGTGTGAATCCTCAACGCGTACTTCACGAGCATCCCCCAGGAACTGGAGGAGGCCACCACGGCGCCGGGCTGACCGTGGGCGGTGTCCGGGGACGACGCCGGAGTACACACCGCGGCCGGTGGCGTCAGGCGCGGATGACCTCGACGCCGGCCGCCATGAACGACTCGGTCAGCTGGTCCGAGGCGGCCTTGTCGGTCACCAGGACGTCGATGTCCTCCACCGGGCAGATGCGGGCGAAGGCCCGCCGGCCCAGCTTGGAGGCGTCGGCGACCGCGACGACCTGCTGCGCCCGGCGGGCCAGCGCCCGGTTGATGCTGGCCTCGCCCTCGTGGTGGGCGGTCGCCCCGTGGGCCACGTCGATGGCATCCACCCCGATGAAGACCTGATCCAGCGCGATCTCCGCGAGCAGTTCGGTGGCCAGCGGTCCGATCAGCTCATAGGACGCCGGCCGGGCCACCCCGCCGGTCACCACGAGCTTCACATGACGCCGTACGACCAACTCGTTGGCGATGTTCAGCGCGTTGGTCACCACGGTGACCGCCGTCTCCGCACCGCCGGAACTCAGGTCGGCGCGGGTGGCCAGCGCCCGCGCCACCTCGGTGGTCGTGGTGCCGCCGTTCAATCCCACCACGGCGCCGGCCTTCACCAGCCCGGCGGCCGCGTGCGCGATCCGCTCCTTCTCCGGAGCGTTGCGCGCGGCCTTGTAGCGCAGCGGCAAGTCGTAGGCGATCGCGTTGATCACGGCTCCGCCGTGCGTGCGGGTCACCATCTGCTGGCGGGCCAGCTCGTCGAGGTCGCGCCTGATCGTCGCGGCGGAGACCTGCAACTCCTCGGCGGCTGCCTCGACTTCGATCCGCCCGTCGCGGGTCAGCATCTCGAGCAGCGCGCTCCACCGGGCCTGCGGTGCCGCCATGTCTCACAACTCTCTGTCGCTGGTGTGCGCAGCGACGTGCGCACCTCCATGGAACCAGTGTGCGGGATTGGGTATTTTATGGCCTTCAAACGAGCAAAATGCTGCACCTTTGCCAAACTTTTCTCGCGACCGCACTCCCCGAAGTCCGCGACCGGAGGTCGGCGGTGGCACTGACTCCCGCATTCCGTCAGATCAGCGAGAACGCCGTACGGTTCGACGGCGGTCGGCTCGCCCGGAGATCCCGAAAAGGCACGCGCCGCGCCCACCGCTGTCGACCCCCGGCCGGCCCTCACCGCGGCGCGCCGGGCCATGGCCGACGCGGTCGCGTCCGCACTGCGGACCCTGTCGAACGGCGGACAGGGCGGGCGGACCGTCAGCCCTGCTTCTCCGGCGTCCCGTTCTCTTGTGTGGAACCGGCCGCACGCAGGTGTTCTCGCAGCCAGTGCTCGGTGTTGCTGACGTGGAGCAAGGCCGCTGCCTGGCTCACCGCGGCGTCGCGGGTGAGGAGGGCCTTGTAGATCGCCTCGTGTTCGGCGAGGGTCCGCCCGGAGGACTGGTCGTCCAGCTGGCCCCGCCAGATGCGGGCACGCAGGGTGCGGCCCGAGATGCCTTCGAGGAGCGTCAGCAGGCTTTCGTTGCCGGTGGCGGCCACGACGGCGCGGTGGAAGGCCGCGTCGTGGGCGTTGAGCCGCTCGACATCGTCGCTCGCCTCCCGCATCGCGTCCAAGTGGCCCTTGACCTCCGCCAGTTGCTCATCGGTGATCCTGGCGGCGGCCAGTCCGGTGGCGAGTGGTTCGAGCAGCCGGCGGACCTCCATGAGATCCAGCAGGGCACCCGTGTCGCTCTGCAGCAACTCCACCGCGCCGCCGAGTCCCTCCAGCAGCAGGCTGGGCTGGAGGCTGGTCACGTAGGTGCCGTCGCCGCGCCGCACCTCGAGGACCCGGGCCACGGCCAGCGCCTTGACCGCCTCGCGGGCGAGGTTGCGGGAGAGGCCCAGCTGCGCGGCGAGCTCCGGCTCCGGGGGAAGCTTCGCGCCCGGCGGCAGTGCGCCGGAGCGGATGAGCTCACGGATCTGCCCGATGGCCCTGTCTGTCAGGGACAACGTGAGCTCCTTCCGTGAGTGCGTCATGCGGTCCGGTACGCCGGTTGCCGCGGCGGCGCGTCAGGTGTGGCGCTGATGATACCGGGAGGTGATGGGGGTCCGTCGCCGTAGCTCCAGAGCCTCAAGACATTCTATGTTTGCGTGTATACATAGAGTATCGAAAGGTATTTTCGGGAGAAAATCGCAGGTGAGAACCTGTTTTCATCCCTGCACGCCCGTTGACATGATGCGGACACATGGCGGAGCTTCTTCCGTAACAACCGGCGCAGCGGGTCGTGGGCGTCGCGCCGGTCGCACCTCTTCCGTCTGCTTCCGTCCGTCACAGGGATGCCCCATGCCCAGTTCGATCAACAGACGTCAGTTCCTGGCCGGTGCCACCTGTGTGGCCGCGGCAGCCGTCGCAGGGGGAGTGTTCGGCGCCGGCAGTGCGCAGGCCGCCCCCAGCACCTACACAGCCACGTGGACGTCGGTCAACCAGCACCCGCCCGCTCCGGAGTGGTTCCAGGACGCCAAGTTCGGGATCTACTTCCACTGGGGAGTCTTCAGCGTCCCCGCCTATGACAGCGAGTGGTACCCGCGCAACATGTACATCGGCGGGAGCAACGCCAACACGCACCACGTCGCGACCTACGGCGACCCCTCGGTGTGGCCGTACCACAACTTCATCAACGGAGCGAACGACAAGGCGGGCCACTTCACCCAGTTCGCACCCAAACTCAAGTCCGCCGGAGGGAACTTCGACCCCGACGAATGGGCCCAGCTGTTCGTCGACGCCGGAGCGAAGTTCGCCGGACCGGTCGCGGAGCACCACGACGGGTTCTCCATGTGGGACTCGCAGGTCAACGAGTGGAACTCGGTCGCCAAGGGTCCCAAGCTCGACCTGCTGAAGCTGTTCACCACGGCGATCCGCGCCAAGAACCTGAAGCTGCTGGTGGCGATGCACCACGCCTACAACTTCAACGGCTACTACGACCACGTGCCGGCCCAGACCGACCCCAGCCTGAAGAAGCTTTACGGGCAGTTGGGCACCACCGCGGAGAACCAGCTCTGGTACGACAAGCTCAAGGAGGTCATCGACCGCGCCCAACCGGACATCCTCTGGGAGGACTTCGACCTGAACAAGGTCGACGAGACCCAGCGCCTGAACTTCCTGTCGTACTACTACAACCAGGCCAACTCCTGGGGCAAAGAGGTCGTCGCCACTTACAAGGACGGCTACAACGGCCACGGCGAGATCTTCGACTACGAGCGCGGCGGCCCGGCCGACCTGACCGCGCCCTACTGGCTCACCGACGACAGCATCTCCAGCTCGAGCTGGTGCTACACGCAGGGCATCGGCTACTACAGCACCCAGCAGATGCTGCACTCCCTGATCGACCGGGTCAGCAAGAACGGCAACATGCTGCTGAACATCGCGCCGATGGCCGACGGCACGATCCCCCAGGCACAGAAGGACGTCCTGCTGGGCATCGGCGACTATCTGAAGCGCTTCGGGGAGTCGATGTACGCGACCCGGGCCTGGACGCAGTACGGCGAGGGCCCGACCCGGATGGGCGGCGGCTCGTTCACCGCCCCGCTCGTCGGCACCGCACAGGACATCCGCTTCACCCGCAGCAAGGGCAACACGGTGCTGTACGCCACCGTCCTCGGCTGGCCCGGCAGTTCACTGAAGATCAAGACCCTGAGCTCGGACCGGATCAGCCTCTCCTCGCTCACCTCGGTGAAGCTGCTCGACTCGACGGCCGGCACCTACATCAACCTGGCCGCCCCGACACAGGACTCGTCCGGGCTGACCGTGACGCTGCCCTCTTCGGCGCCGTACTCCGCGGGCGCCTACGTCCTCAAGCTCAGCTTCTCCGGCCCGATCCCCCCGCTGAAGCCGGCGGTCGGTGCCGTGGTCTACCAGGACGTCAACTACTCCGCGAACTACGCGGTGCTCGACCCTGGCACCTACACGGCCGACCAGCTGCAGCTGGCCGGGCTGGATGCCCAGAGCATCTCCTCCCTGAAGCTGGCGGCCGGGAACCAGATCATCGCCTACAGCGGCGACAACTTCACCGGCACGTCCTGGACCTTCACCGCCGACAATCCCGACCTCCGGGTCACCGGCCAGAACGACCAGATCACCTCCCTGAAGGTGCAGTTCAATCCGGCCACCTACTTCCGCATCACCAACGTCACCGACGGCCTGGCCCTGGACAGCGGCGGGAACGTCGCGTCGGGATCCAACCTGAAGCAGTACACGTGGGACGGCAGCCCCAACCTCCAGTGGCAGCTCGTCGAGGTCGGCGGCGGCTACTACAAGCTGGTCAACCGGACCAACGGCATGGTCGCCGACGGCTGGGGTGCCACGTCCAACGGCTCCGCGGCCCAACAGGCGGCGTGGAACGGCAGCAACAACCAGCAGTGGACGGTCACCCACCGCGGAGAGGGCATGTGCAGCATCGCCAACCGGGCCACCGGTCTCGTCCTGGACGGCGGCGGCAACGTGGCCTCCGGGTCGGTCACCAAGCAGTGGGGCTACGGCAGCAGCACCAACCTGCTGTGGACCTTCACCGCCCAGTGACACGGGCGTGAAGCCGGCGAACTGAGGGGATGCCCGGACGGAGAACCGTCCGGGCATCCCCTCGCTCTCCGTCGCGGCGGCGCGGACGCCTTCGTCTCACTCATGGGATCCCGTCATCGACACGGCCTCCGTGGACTCCAGGTGTTGCCGCAGCCACTGCTCGGTGTTGTTGACGTGCACCAGGGCCGCGGCATGGCACAGCACGCCATCACGTGCGGCCAGGGCAGCGTAGATCGCCTCGTGCTCCGCGAGCGTACGGGCCGCAGCGCGGGTGTCCACCAGACCACGCCAGATCCGGGCACGCAGGGTGCGGCCCGAGATGCCCTCCAGCAGGGTGATCAGCGTCTCGTTGCCGGTGACGTCCACGATGGCGCGGTGGAACGCCACATCGTGCGCGTTGAGCCGCTCGACGTCGTCGCGCGCCTCGCGCATGGCGTCCAGATGCCGCTTCACCTCCGCCAGCCCGTCGTCCGTCAGCCGGGCGACGGCCAGGGCGGTGGCGGCGGGCTCGAGCAGCCGTCGCACCTCCATGAGGTCCAGTACCGCCCCGGGGTCGCCCTGGAGCAGTTCCACCGCTCCGCCCAGGCCCTCGAGCAGCAGGCGCGGCTGCAGGCTGGTGACGTACGTGCCGTCGCCCCGTCTGATCTCCAGCACGCGCGCCACGGACAGTGCCTTCACCGCCTCGCGTGCGAGATTGCGGGAGAGCCCGAGCTGGGCGGCCAGCTCGGGCTCCGGAGGCAGTTTCGCGCCCGGAGGCAGAGCTCCGGAGGCGATGAGTTGGCGGATCTGGGTGATCGCCTTGTCGGTCAGGGACACGGTCAACTCCTACCGCCGGCTGCGAAGGGGGTCTCGGGTCGGAGGAGCCCTTGGTCACGCAGGTCGTGCCAGAGTTCCCGGGGAATGCGCTGTTGGTGCAGCCGCGCGTTGCGCCGGACCTGTGCGGGGTCGCGCATGCCGAGCGTGACGTTCATGACGCTGGGATGAGTGAGGGGGAAGGCGATCGCGGCGGCGGGCAGGGTGGTGCCGTGGGCCTCGCAGACGTCGGCGATGGCGCGCGCACGGTCGACGAGTGCGGGCGGGGCGGCCTGGTAGTCGTACTTCATGCCCTCGGCGGGCCGGTCCTTGGAGAGCAGGCCGGAGTTGAAGACGCCGACGGCGACGACGCTCTTGCCGTGTTCCTGCGCGGCGGGCAGGACGTCGTCGAGGGCGGACTGGTCGAGGAGCGTGTAGCGCCCGGCCAGCATCACCACGTCGGCGGCGGTCTCGCGCAGGAAGCGGGCGAGCATGGCGGACTGGTTCATGCCCGCGCCGATCGCCCCGATCACGCCTTGGTCGCGGAGTTCCGCGAGGGCGGGCATGGCCTCGTCGGCGGCCTGTTGCCAGTGGTCGTCGGGGTCGTGGAGGTAGACGATGTCGAGCCGGTCCAGGCCGGTGCGTTTCAGCGTTTCCTCGAGGGAGCGCAGCACGCCGTCGCGGCTGAAGTCCCATTGGCGGCGCAGGTCGTCGCGGACGACGAAGCCCTCGGTGTCGACGCCTGTCGGGTGTTCGTTGGGGACGAGGAGGCGGCCCACTTTGGAGGAGATGACGTACTGCTCGCGGGGGCGGCCGCGCAGGGCGGCGCCCAGGCGGTGCTCGGACAGGCCGAGACCGTAGTGGGGAGCGGTGTCGTAGTAGCGGATGCCCGCGTCCCAGGCGGCGTCGAGGGCGGCGGCCGCCTCCCCGGCGGTGGTGGTGCGGTAGAGGTTGCCGATGACGGAGGCACCGAAGCCGAGTTCGGTGACCTCGACGGCCGTGTGAGGAATCTTACGGCTGCGCAAGGGGTGCTCCTGACGGGGGCGTTCAGCGTTGGACGTGGGCCGTGGTGCCTGCGAGGAGGGCCTCGACCTCGGTGAGGGTGGCCATGGAGACATCGCCGGGAGTCGTCATCACCAGGGCGCCGTGGGCGGTGCCGTAGGCGAGGGCGCGTTCCAGGCCGGCACCGGTGAGCAGCCCGTAGATGAGGCCCGCGGCGAAGCCGTCACCGGAGCCGATCCGGTCCAGGACGTGCAGACCGGGCATGCGGGGGCCGCCGACCAGGCCGGTCTCGGGTGACCAGGCCAGCGAGGACCAGTCGTTGACCCCGGCCGAGGGTACTTCGCGCAGAGTCGTCGCCAGCACTCTCGCCTGCGGTATCCGGGTCGCGACCGCGGCGAGCGCGTCGGGTACCTCGTCGTGGGTCAACCGCAGGGCGCCCGGGTGTGGGCCCGCGAGTCCGAGGGCACCCACGACGACGTCGGCGTGCCGGGCCAGGCGCAGGTCGGTCTCGCGGGCCCGTTCGGCGCCACCCCGGCCGTCCCACAGGCTGGGCCGGAAGTTGGGGTCGTAGGAGACGGTGACGCCGTGCCGGCGGGCGGCCGCCATGGCCTCGTCGGCGACGTCGACGGTGGTGTCGGACAGTCCTGCGAAGATCCCGCCCGTGTGGAACCAGCGCACCCCGGCCGAGAACACCGTGTCCCAGTCGATGTCCCCCTTGCGTAGTTGGGAGACGGCGGTGTTCGCGCGGTCGCTGACGCCCAGCGCCCCGCGGACGCCGAAGCCGCGCTCGACGAAGTTCAGGCCGTTGCGGGCTGTGCGCCCCATGCCGTCCGCCGCGACCCAGCGAAGGTGCGAGGTGTCGACGCCGCCCTGGAGGATCAGGTCCTCCACGAGGCGGCCGACCGCGTTGTCGGCGAGGGCGGTGACCACGGCGGTGCGCAGTCCGAAGCAGCGGCGCAGTCCGCGTACGACGTTGTACTCGCCGCCGCCCTCCCAGACCTGGAAGCTGCGGGCGGTACGGATCCGGCCCTCACCGGGGTCGAACCGCAGCATCACCTCGCCCAGGGCGATCACATCGGTCACGGTGCAGTCCTCTCCACTGCCTCGGCGGTCAACCGGCGGATCTCGTCGTACGCGCCGCGTTCGAGATGGCCGGGCGTGGCGATCCAGCTGCCGCCCACGGCGAGGACCGACGGGTGGGCCAGATAGCCGAGCAGGTGGTCGGGGCCGATGCCGCCGGTCGGCACGAAGCGCGCCTGCGGGAAGGGGGCCGCGAGCGCGCGGAGCATCCCGGTGCCGCCGAGCGGTTCGGCGGGAAACAGCTTGACCGTGTCGATGCCCGCCTTCAACGCGCGCATCAACTCGGTCGCCGTCGCCACGCCCGGCGCGACCGGTACCCCCAACTCGCGTGCCTTGGCGATGACTTCCTCGTCGAGACCGGGCGAGACGAGGAACCGGGCCCCGGCCGCCACGGCCCGCTCCGCCTGCTCCGCGGTGACCACGGTCCCGGCGCCGACGGTCAGCGCGCCGTGCGCCGCCATCGCCTTGACGACCTGTTCGGCGTCGCGTGTGCGGAAGGTGACCTCCGCACAGCGGGCGCCGCCCGTCGCGAGCGCGTCGGCCAGGGGGCCGGCACTCGCGACGGACGGCACGGTGAGCACGGGCAGCAGACGCGACCCCGCCAGTACGGCGGCCAGGTCGGTGGTCATCGTCCGAGCCATCCGCCGTCGACGGGCAGGATCGTGCCGTGGATGTAGTCGGCGGCGGGGGAGGCGAGGAAGACGGTGGCGCCGGCGAGGTCGTCGGCGCTGCCCCAGCGTCCGGCGGGGATGCGTTCCAGGATGGCCTTGCTGCGGGACGGGTCGTCCTGGAGGGCCTGGGTGTTGTCGGTGGCGATGTAGCCCGGGGCGATGGCGTTGACGTTGACGCCGTGCGGCGCCCACTCGTTGGCCAGCGCCTTGGTGAGACCGGCGACGCCGTGCTTGGCGGCGGTGTAGCCGGGGACGGTGATGCCGCCCTGGTAGCTGAGCAGGGAGGCGGTGAAGACGACCTTGCCGTGTCCACGGTCCACCATCGTGGCGCCCACGGCCCGGGTGAGCGCGAACTGCGCGGTGAGGTTGACCTGCAGGACCAACTCCCAGTCGGCATCACTGTGCTGGGCGGCGGGGGTGCGGCGAATGGTGCCGGCGTTGTTGATGAGGATGTCCACCGGGCGTTCGCGTCCGGCGAGGTTCTCGCCCAGGGCGCGTACGGCGGCGGGGTTGGCGAGGTCGGTGCGGATCGCCTCGAACGAACGCCCGGCGGCGACGACGTCCTTCTCCACCTGGCTCCCGGACTGTTCCAGGTTGGCGCTGACGCCGATCACGTCCGCTCCGGCTTGGGCGAGCGCGCGGGCCATCGCCCGGCCGATGCCGCGTCGGGCGCCGGTGACGACGGCGAGCTTCCCCGTGAGGTCGAAGATGCTCATACGGCGGCTCCCTGGGTGTCGTCGGTGCAGTCCACGAGGATTTTCATCACGTCTCCGCCGCTCTCCAGCGCCTCGAAGGCGGCCGGTGCCTCGGTCATCGGCACGATCTTGGTGATGAGGCGCTGAGCGGGGATGGTGCCGTCGGCGACCAGGGCTACGGCCCGTTCGAAGTCGCCGCGGTCGTACAACCGGGCGCCCACCAGGGTGAGTTCGCGCCAGAAGAAGCGGTGCAGGTTGATCTCGCGGGGCCTTGGGTGGATGGCGACCAGGCACAACCGGCCCCGCACGCCGAGGGCGTCGACGGCGGTGTCCACACCGCCGGCGGCGCCGGAGACCTCGAAGGCGACGTCCGCTCCCGCCTCGCCCGTCCACTGCTGGACGAGTTCGGTGATGTCGGCGGCGGCCGGATCCCAGGTGCTCAGGCCCAACTCCTCGGCCAGCAGCCTGCGGTGGGCGTTGAGTTCGACCACGCGTACCTCGGCGCCGGTGGCCCGGGCGACCAGGGCGATGAGGATGCCGACGGGTCCGCCGCCGACCACGACGACCTTCTCGCCGTTCTTCACCGCCGCTCGGCCCACGTCGTGCACCGCGACCGCGGTCGGTTCGACGAGCGCGGCCCGGTCCAGGGGCAGGGTGGCGGGCAGCCGTATGAGGGTGGAGGCGGGCACCGTCCAGCGCTGCTGCATGGCGCCGGGGGAGTCGATGCCGATGAAGTCCAGGTGCTGGCAGATGTGTTGGTGGCCGGCGCGGCAGGCCGGGCAGGTACCGTCCCAGCGCAGCGGCATCACGGTCACCGCGTCCCCGGGCCGCCAGCCCTCGACGCCGGGTCCGACGCGGACGATCCTGCCCGCCATCTCGTGTCCCAGTACGGCGGGCGTGGCGACCCGGGCATCCATGTCGCCGTGGAAGATGTGCAGGTCGGTGCCGCAGATGCCGACGTAGGCGGGGGCGAGTTCCACCTCGCCCGGGCCGGGCTCGGAGCCTGCGGCGGGCGCGGTGTCCAGGGTACGGGCGGAGGTGTAGCGGACGGCGAGAGTCATCGTGGGGTCAGGGTCCCTTCCGCGCGGACGCCGATGGTCAGCAGCAGGTTGGCGTAGGTACGGGTGTCGCCGGTGACGACGGCGAGGGCCAGGTCGGGGGAGCGGGCGGCCTCGTAGAACGCGAAGCGGCCGAGCGTGTCTATGGGCACGGGTGCGAGTCGGGAGCGGTATTCGGCGATGGCCGCAGGTTCCGGCTCGCCCTCGGGCGGAACCATCACCTGCGCCGACTCCACGGGCAGGGCGCGCAGCAGCACGTCCAGGACGGTGGTGACGTCGAGGGTGCCGGGTGCCAGGTTGAGGTGGACGGTTCTGGCTCGTTCGCCGACGGCGGTGCTGGCGGGGTAGTGGCCGTCGGCGAGCAGGACACGGGCACCGTGTCCTGCTCCGGCCAGTGCTTCGAGGATGCCGGGGTGCAGTAGTTCGGTCAGCAGCACGCGGTCCTCTCCTTACTTCTGGTTCTCGTGGTCGGACAGGCGGTAGAAGGCTGTCGCCGTGTCGCAGAGCACCGCCTGCTTCTCATGCGGCGAGCAGTCGTCCAGCAGGTGCTCGACGGTGGCCGCCCAACGGGACCACCCTCCGGCGAGGACACAGACGGGCCAGTCGGAGCCGAACATCAGCCGCTCGGGGCCGAAGGCGGTCAGCAGGACGTCCCAGACCGGGCGGATGTCGTCGATCGTCCAGGTGCGGTGGTCGGCCTCGGTGATCAGTCCGGAGACCTTGCACCGCACCTGGGGGTAGTCCGCCAGCACGCGCACCTGGCGCGCCCAGTCGGACAACGAGGCGTGTCCGATGGGTGGTTTGCCCGCGTGGTCCAGGACGAGCGGGAGGTCGGGGAAGCACTGGGCGAGGCGGATCGCCTGGGGGAACTGGTGACTGCGAATGAGCACGTCGTAACCGAGGTCCCGGTCCTGCACGGCGCGCAGGCCCCGTTCGACGGACGGCTGCTGCAGCCACTCCGGGTCCGACTCGCCCTGCACCAGGTGGCGCAGGGCCCGCAGGTACCCGCCCCCTGGCCGGGCGCGCAGTTCGTCGAGTACGTCGCCGATCGCGGGGGACGTCAGGTCCGCCCAGCCGACCACAGCGCCGACCAGGCGGTCCTGGCCGGCGAGGTCGAGCAGATCCGCCGTCTCCTCCGCGGAGGTCACGCACTGCACGACCACCGTGCTGGTCAGCCGGCGCCCAGCGAGGGGCCGCTCGGCGGCCCGTCGCAGGTCCTCGATGCCGTGACTGCGGCGGATCGGCTCGAGACCGGGCTCCTCCAGCCATGGCTGGGGCCGGCGGTCCAGGTCCCACACGTGGTGGTGGGCGTCGACCAGGGGGAGGGATTCAGACACGGGCGGACCAGACGGGACCGTCGGGGTAGCTGTACTCCTTGAGGGAGGCGGGGTGCATCTGTGCGCTCAGTCCGGGCAGCGTCGGCGCGAGGTAGTGGCCGTCGACGATGCGGACCGGGTCCACGAAGTGCTCGTGCAGGTGGTCGACGTACTCGATGACCCGGTCCTCGGTGGTGCCGGAGACGGCGACATAGTCGAACATCGACAGGTGCTGCACCATCTCGCACAGGCCGACGCCGCCGGCGTGCGGGCAGACAGGCACGCCGAACTTCGCTGCCAGCAGCAGGATGGCGATGTTCTCGTTGACGCCGCCGACGCGGGCGGAGTCGATCTGCACGATGTCGACCGCGCCGGCCTGCAGCAGCTGCTTGAACACGACGCGGTTGGCGATGTGTTCGCCGGTGGCGACCTTGATGGGGGTGAGCGCCTTGCGGACGGCGGCGTGTCCGAGGATGTCGTCGGGGGAGGTGGGCTCCTCGATCCAGTACGGGTCGTAGGGGGCCAGGGCGCGCATCCAGTCGATGGCGGGCTGGACGTCCCACCTCTGGTTGGCGTCGACGGCGATGCGGATGACCGGGCCGACGGCCTCGCGGGCGACGCGCAGGCGCCGTATGTCGTCCTGCAGGTCGGCGCCGACCTTCAGCTTGATCTGCGTGAAGCCGTCCGCGACGGCCTCGCGGGCGAGGCGGGCCAGCTTCTCGTCGGAGTAGCCGAGCCAGCCAGGGGTGGTGGTGTAGGCGGGGTAGCCCTGGTCGAGGAGGCGGGCGATGCGCTGCTCGCGGCCCGGTTCGGCCCGGCGCAGGATGTCGAGCGCTTCTTCGGGAGTGAGCGCGTCCGACAGCCAGCGGAAGTCCACCTGGGCGACCAGCTCCTGCGGCGACATCTCGCCCAGCAGACGCCACACGGGCTTGCCCGCGCGCTTGGCGGCCAGGTCCCAGGCGGCGTTGACGACCGCGCCGGTCGCCATGTGGATGGCACCCTTCTCCGGTCCCAGCCAGCGCAGCTGCGGATCGTGGACGAGGGAGCGGGAGAAGGCGCCCAGGTCGGAGCAGACCTGCTCCACCGACAGGCCGACCACGTACGGGGCGAGGGTGGCGATGGCGGCGGCCTGGGCGTCGTTGCCGCGTCCGGTGGTGAAGGCCAGGGCGTGACCCTCCAACCCGTCGCCCGCATCGGTGCGCAGGACCACGTAGGCGGCGGAGTAGTCGGGCTCGGGGTTCATGGCGTCCGAGCCGTCGAGGTGTTCGGAGGTGGGGAACCGCACGTCCAGGACGTCCAGGGCGGTGATGCGGGCGGATGCGGGAACGGGGGAGGACATGGCGGCAACTCCTGTGAGTGGCAAGGGAGATGGGTCCCCTTGCGACGAGACGTGAACGCGGCGGAGGTCGGGCGGCCTACGGGCCGCCCGGGTCACTCCTGGACCTTGCCGCCGGTGATGCGGGAGATGGCGAGGGCGACCAGGATGATCAGACCGTTGAGGGCGCCGATCCACTGGGCCGGGACACCGGCCAGCGTCAGCACGTTCTGGATCATGAAGAGCAGCAGGATGCCGCAGAACGCGCCGAACATGGTGCCCTTGCCGCCGTTGAGGCTGATCCCTCCGATGACGGCGGCGGCGAACACGGTGAAGATGTAGCCGTTGCCCTGCGCGGAGGCGACCGAGGCCAGACGTCCGGAGAGCAACAGCCCGGCGAGCGCGGCGAGCACGCTGCCGGTGACGATGACGATCCACAGCACCCGGTCGGTGCGGATGCCGGCCGCCTTCGCGGCGTCGACGTTGCCGCCGATGGCGTACAGCGAGCGGCCGAAGCTGGTCCAGCCGAGCACGACGATCGCGACGGCGAACAGGGCCAGGCAGATCCAGATGGAGGCGGGCATGCCGAACCATTCGGCGGTACCGGCGTAGAGCATCGACTGCGGGAGCTGGAAGAAGGTCTGGCCGCCGGAGATGCCGGTGAGGATGCCGCGCAGCACGATCAGCATGCCGAGCGTGACGATGAAGCCGTTGAGGCCGAAGCGGATGATCAGCAGCGAGTTGATCACACCCACGAGCGCGCCCACGGCGAGGGTGATGGGGACCGCCCAGGCGCCGGGGAGCAGACCGAGTCCGTGTCCGGCGCCGGCCGGGACGACCAGCCAGGCCGCGACGCCGGGCGCCAGGCCCATCGTGGACTCCAGGGAGAGGTCCATCTTCTTGACGATCAGGATCATCGTCTGGGCGAGGACCAGCAGGGCCATCTCGGACATGGTCTGCAGGACGTTGATGAGGTTGTCGGCCTGCAGGAAGACCGGGTTGACGATCTGGCCCACGATCGCGATGACGACGATCGCCGGGACGAGCGCCAGATCGCGCAGCCGTGCCAGGGGGATCCGGCCGCCGAGCAGCGCGGTGCGCTTGTGCCCGGGGTCGACGGACTGGGCGGCGGCGTCCGCGAGGACGGTTTCAGGCATCGAGGTCCACTCCTTCCATCGCGGCCACGAGGTCGTGGTCGTGCCAGCCGCGGGGTATCTCGGTCGTGACCCGGCCCTGGAACATCACCAGGATCCGGTCGCACATGCGCAGGTCGTCGAGTTCGTCGGAGGCGATGAGCACTCCGGTGCCGGACTCGGCGGTCTCCTCGACCTTGCCGAGGAGGAACTCCTTGGAGCGCACGTCCACGCCGGCGGTCGGGTTGATGAGGACCAGCAGGCGGGGGTCGTCGGCCAGGGCGCGCGCCATGACGACCTTCTGCTGGTTGCCGCCCGACAGGGAGGAGACGGGCAGGTCCGGTCCGGGGGTCTTGATCGCCAGGTTCTCGATCATGCCCTCGGCGAGCCGGTCCCGGCGGCCGCGGCTGAGGAAGCCGTTCTTCCCGAGCCGCTTGGGCACGGACAGGGTCGCGTTGTCGGCGATCGACATGTCCGGCACGAAACCCTGGTGGTGCCGGTCCTGCGGGACGAACCCGGCGCCGGCCGCGAGCGCGGCGGGCACGCTGCCCGGCCGGGGCCGGCGCCCGGCGATCTCCAGCTCCCCGGTCGCCGCGGCCCGCAGTCCTACGACGGTCTCGGCGACCTCCGTCCGTCCGCTGGCGGCGGCACCCGCGAGGCCGACGATCTCACCGGCGCCCACCTGGAAGGTCACGTCGGTATAGGTGTCGTCGCTGCCCAGGGCGTGTACGGACAGCGCGGGTGCGCCACTCTCGTCCAGGCTGCTTGCGCGCTCCTGCCGCCGGTCGGCCGCGGCCTCACCGGTCATGGCGGCGACCAGCTCGGCGCGGGGCAGTTCGGCGACCGGTGCGGTCACGATGTGCCGGGCATCGCGGAACACCGTCACCATGTCGCAGATCTCGTAGACCTCCTGGAGATGGTGGCTGATGAACAGGAAGGTCACGCCCTGGCGTTGCAGGTCGCGGATGCGGTCGAAGAGCCGGTTGATGGCCGCCGCGTCGAGCTGTGCGGTGGGCTCGTCGAGGATGATGAACCGGGCCCCGAAGGACAGCGCCCGGGCGATCTCGACGAACTGCCGCTGCTCCACGCTGAGTTCGCCCGCTGGGGACTGCGGGTCGACGTCCACCGACCAGGCCGACAACAGCTCCTGCGCCCGGTGGCGGACGTCGGTCCAGCTGATCAGCCGGTTGCGGCCGTGGTGGTGGCGGTTCAGGAAGAGATTCTCGGCGACGGTCAGCGTGGGGATGATCGTCGACTTCTGGTAGACACAGGCCACGCGCCGGCGCCACGCGTCGCGGTCGCTGACCCGTGGTGCCGGGTCGCCGCCGAAGGTGACCGTGCCCTCGTCGGGGGCCTGCAGGCCGGTCAGGACGGACACGAGGGTCGACTTGCCGGCCCCGTTGCGGCCGACGAGCGCGTGGGTCTCGCCGGGCCTGATGGTGATCCGTGCTCCGTCGAGGGCAACCGTCGGACCGAATCGTTTGACTATGCCCGCCGCCTCGACGACGGGCGGGGCCGCGGAGGCCCGCCCGTCGTCCGCCGGGGCGGGCGCGGGGGTGACAGTACGCTCCCCGTCGCTCATCTCAACCGCCTTGTACTGGATAGCCGTTGGGTCCCTGGGAAGGCAGGTCAGCCGAGGTTGTTGCCCCACAGCGACGTGTCGTCGCTCTTGACGCTGGCCACGCCGCCGTAGGTGGCGCCGTCGGCGGTGACCAGGGGAGCGGAGAGCTGGTCCTCCAGCACACCGTCACGGACCTTGATGATCGTGCTGTCGTGGTCGGTCTTGCCCGGCTTGAACGTCTTCCCGTCGATCGCGGCCTTCAGGTAGTACAGGGCGTACTTGGCGTACAGGTCGGCGGGCTGGGAGACGGTGGCGTCGATCTTGCCCGCGGCGATGTCCTTGAGCTCCTCGGGGATACCGTCGTTGGACACGATGAAGACGTGCTTCTTGTCCTTCGGACCCACCAGCAGGTTCTTCTGCTTGAGCACCTGCAGCGTGCCGGCCAGGCCGAAACTGGACTCCATGTAGACGCCCTTGATGTCCGGGTTGGCGGTGAGGTCCGTCTGCAGCTTCTGCGCCGCGACGGCGCCGTCCCAGTTCGTGGCCTCGCCGAACACCTTGATGCCGGGGTAGTTCTTCTTCATGCAGTCGTTGAACGCCTCGGTGCGGTCACGGCCGTTGATCGAGTCGAGGCCGCCCTCCAGCATGACGACCTTGCCCTTGCCGCCGAGCTTGGTGCCGAGGAACTGGCAGGCCTTCTCGCCGTAGGCGCGGTTGTCGGCCCGTACCACCATGAACACCTTGCCGCTGTCGGGACGGGTGTCGACGGTGACGACGGGGATCTTCTTCGCCTCCAGCTGGGCCAGGGTCGGCGCGATCGCCGCGGTGTCCTGCGGCGCCATGGCTATGCCCTTGACGCCCTGGCTGATGAACGTCTGTGCGTTGGCGGTGAGCTTGGCGACGTCGTTCTGGGAGTTCGTGGTCTTGAGGGACAGGCCGAGCTGCTTGGCGAAGTCGGGCGTGTACTTGATGTACGAGTTCCAGAAGTCGGTGTCGGACCGCGGGTAGTCGACGCCCACGAGCGGCTTGTCGCTCGACGAGGCGGAGCTGCCGGAGCCGCCGCTGCACGCGCTGAGCAGCGTCAGTGCGCAGACGACGGACGCGGTGGAGCTGAGTGCGGTTCTGAGTCTCATGGGTACTTCCTCGCGCTTGTCCCGGAGGCGGGGTTGTTACGCCGGTGCGACGATTGGGTGTCGCTGGTGGAGAGATGGGATGTTTATAGATTGGGGGCTGCGGGGTTGTCTAGGGGTGGGACGAAAACGGGGGAGGATTTGCGGGAGGTAATGGGGCAGGGATGATGCGACATGGGATGTCGACGTCAGATCCATCCCATCAATGTTGCTCATCTGTGATGGGATGTCTCTTGCGTCGAGATCGCGACCGATGAGTTTCGTCGCGGACCCGGGTCATCACCAGGAGACGGCGCCGGCTCGCCGACGCCCACGGCTGACCATGCCTGAGAGGGGCCACGCCATGCTGACCAGCGAACCGGATGTCTTCCTGGGACCCTTCTCGTCCCCAAGCGCGCGAGCGACGCCGTGGGAGTCGGCGTTGGCGGTCATCGCTGAGGCGGAAGTGTTCTGGCTGTCCACGGTGCGGCCTGACGGGCGACCGCACGTGACACCGCTGCTGGCTGTCTGGAGTCTGGGCGGACCGTGCTTCACCACCGGCGGCCAGGAGCGCAAGGCGCGAAATCTCGAACGCAATCCCCGCTGTGTGCTGACGACCGGCACGAATGCCTTGAACGGTGTGGACGTCGTCATCGAGGGCGCCGCATACAGAGTGGACGGGCGCTCCGAGCGGGAACAGGCCGTTGCGGATTTCGAGCGCAAGTACGGCACGCATCTGACCAGCTCTGAGGGCACCTGGTACGGGTTGGGCGAGGCCGTCGTCGCCGGCGACGTCAGGCTGTATCGAGTCGAGCCGACTGTGGGATTCGCCTTCGGCAAGCTACCGACGTCCAGCGAGACCCGCTACGCATGGCCGCCGCGTCGGTGACTCGAAGGGGGCGCAGGGTGACGCCGAGCCGCAGTGGCGCCCGGGGACCAGGGCCGGCTACCACTCGTTCACCTTCGCGGCTCCTTCGCGAGTTGATGTCGGGCCGCTGCCATGAATGGCTGTCCACTCGGGCACATAGGTGCTCGGCAGAACGAAGACACCACGTTCGGCTGGGTGGGCGGGGGCGGCAGCCACGGCTATGCCGACCCCGCCACCAGCACCTCCTTCGCCATGACCAAATGTCGACACGAGGGACGTCCTGGATCCCGCCCGCGTCTCAGGCCAGGCCGAACCGCTCCGCGTGCACCTGCCCTCGGGACACCCCCAGCGTGCGCAGCGCACCGAGTACGGTCGACGTCATCGCCGGCGGCCCGCAGACGTACACGTCGCGTTCGGCCACGTCCGGCACCAGGGCCCGCAGACCGTCCGGCTCGAAGGGCGACGCCCCCTCGCCCCGCCGGCCAGTGAGCAGGTGCAGCCGGCCGCCGCGGCGGGCCACCAGCGTACGCACCTCGTCGACCAGGACCGCGTCGCTCTCACTCCGCACGCGGTACAGCACGACGACATCACCGGCCGAATCCTCCTCCAGCAGCGCGCGGATGGGCGTGATACCGACACCTCCGGCGATCAGCAACGCATCGGACCGGGTTCGGTGCAGTGACGTGAACGCCCCGTACGGGCCCTCGACGAAGGCGCGGCTGCCGACCTTGAGGTGTCGCAGTCCGGCGCTGGTGCTGCCGAGCGCCTTGGCGGTCAGGCGCAACGTCTTGCCGTCGGGCGCCGCCGACAGCGAGAACGGATTGGCCAGCCACCAGGGGTTGTGCCCGGGAAACCGCCAGATGCAGAACTGCCCGGCACGGACCGGCAGTCTGTCGAGATGGCGACCGGTGACGTGCACCGAAACCACGTTGTCGGATTCCACCACCACCGCGGCGACCTTGAAGCGGTGACGGACGTTGCGCCACAGAGGCATGACGACCCGCCCCGCGATCAGGGCACCGAAGGCGAACAGCCACAAGGCCCACCAGTAGATCTCCGCGAAAGCCGAGGACTTGAACGTGGTGGTCTCCCGCAACTGGTGCACGAACGCCAGCCCCAACGCCACGTACAGCAGCAGGTGCAGACCGTGCCAGACCTCGTAGGGCAGCCGCCGTCTCACGTAGCGGGCGGAGACCCCGGCGATCACCACGACGATTGCCGCCGCACACATCCCCAGCAGGGAGGCCGGCACGTCGGCCAGCGAGGAGAACGTCTTCGGTACCGACGTGCCACTCAGTTTCGCGAAGCCCAGCACCACCAGGACGGCGTGGGCGAGGATGGTCCACAGCAGGGTGAAGCCGACCCATCGGTGCCACACCGTCAACCGGTCCATGCCGATGCGGCGGTCGAGCCACGGCAGCCGTGCCACCAGCAGCAGCTGGAACAGCATCAGTACGGCGGCGTGCAGGCCGAAGAACTTGGCGACCGTGAGCACTCCGTTCTGACCGGTACCTGCCGTGAGGAAGAGCACCTCGATGATCACCAAGTTGACGACGACGAAAGTCCACAGCGCCCGACGCGCCGCCACGACCGGAGATGTGGTGCTTCGCCGCACCTGCGTATATGTCGCTTCCACCGAGTCCTCTTCATGTCCTGGTGACGTGTTCACGCTTGAGCCCCGTCCGCCGGCAGCCGGAGCCGTCGCCGGGCACGCTGACTGATTAAGCTCTTAACCACAAGGCGTCACAGGGCAGTTGGGAACGTGGGGTCCGTATGACGAGTTCGCGTGTCTGGCGACGTCCCACGCTGGACGCCGTGGCCGCCTGGGCCGGCGTGTCCACGGCCACGGTGTCCAACGCGCTCAACGGCACCGGTCGGCTCTCCGAGGCGACCAGGCAACGCGTCCTGGCCGCAGCCGGCGAGCTCGGCTACGCCCCCGCCAGCACTGCCCGCGCCCTGGCCCGCGGTGCCACCGGGGTGCTCGGCCTGACCATGACCACGTACGGCGACCTGCCCGTCCCCTACACCGAGATCCCGTTCTACGCACACCTGGTGCTGGCTGCCATGGCGGCGGCACACCAACGCGGCTACCTGCTGCAGGTGATGCCGAACTCGATGTCGCCGTGGATGTGGCTGAACACCCCGATGGACGGCGTCATCCACGTCGGTCCACGCGCGGACGACCACGTACGTTCCCTGCTGCGCGAGCGCGGCATCCCCATGGTCTGCGAAGGCCGGCCGCCCGAAGCGCATTGGTGCGACGCGTGGGTCGACGCCGACCACGACACGGGTCTGCGGCTCCTGCTCGACCACCTCGTGGACTCCGGTGCCCGGAGGATCGGGCTCACCCTGCCCGTGCACGACGACGCGTACCCGCACCTGATCGCCGACGCCTACCGGACCTGGTGCGCCGAACAGGGCGTGCCCGTCCTGGTGGAGGAGTACGCGTCGATGCCCGACTACTTCACGGCGGAACAGGAGGCGGCCGCCCGGCTTCTCGACCACGATCCGAGACCGGACGCCGTCCTCGGCGTCTACTCCGACTCCGGTCACAACATCCTGGCCGCCGCGCGCCACCACGGTCTTCGGGTACCGCGGGATCTGCTGGTGGCCTGCGTCAGCGAGGACCCCGACTACGCCACGACCACCCCACCCGTCACCACGCTCAGCCTCCGCCCGGACCGCACCGGCGACGCGGCGGTCGACCTGCTGATCGCCGTCATCAACGGCCGCGCCGGGGTGGACCGGCGTCGGCTCGTACAGCCGGTGCTGATCCCTCGCCGGTCCACACGGCGCCCGTCGAGGGATACGCGACGACCGTAGCTGTGGCCCGCGTGCTCAGTGGCGGGCGAACTGCACCTGGGTGTGCTGCACGACGTTCGGCTTCACGGCGAGGCCGCTGACGGTCAGTTGCTGGCCGTAGATGTCCGTGATCCTTATGGAGCTGCCGCATCCGGCGCCGTCGGCGGAGAGGAAGTAGTTGTAGCCGGTCCGCGGCAGCCGCCGCCAGCCGCTCCCGGTCCGTACCTCCAGTCCCGTCACCGGGTTGCGGTGGTCGATGACCTGGATGCCGCACCAGTAGGCGCTGGACCCCGTCTTGTACCGGATGGAGATGTTGCCGATCGAGCTGGGGCTCACCAGGCTCCAGGTGATCGCGAGCCGGCCGACCTGGAGATCGGCGAGTTTGGCGAAGGCCTGCTGGCTGAGGTCGAGTTGCCCGGGAGCGCAGGGCAGTGGGCATTCATTGGTGATCCGTACGGTGACGGACCTGCCGTTGGCCGCGCGCACGAGCACGTACGCGCCGCACGCCCTGGACGTCTCGTAGTCGGTGGTGTTCATCGCCGCGATCATGAGGTCGGGGCTCGGGCCGAACAGACAGGCACCGTCGCCGTCCTTGGCCTCGTAGGCGGTGGCGACTCCCTTGTAGGAGGTCCCGGGCTGGATCCGCCCTGCCGACGACGTAGTGGCGGCCGTCCTGCGCGGTGCCGGCGGGGTGACCTTGACCGACTTCCGCGCGGCGGGGGTGGCCGCGGAAGCTGTCGGCTTGGGCGTGCCGGTCGGGGAAGCAGTACTGGCCGACGCGTCCGGTGTGCCGGTCTCAGCCGTGGTGGTGGATGTGACCGCAGTGGTCGCGACCGGCGTGGCCGCGGCGGCGACCGCATCGGCCTTTCTGTCCGGGACCAGCCCCATGACGAAGTAGGCGAGAACGCCGGCGACGCCCACCCCCACCGTGGCCCCCAGCACGAGCCTGCGTCTTTGCCTGCGCCGCCGCGCGGCCTGCCTCGCTGTCTGCATTGTCTGTCCGTTCGGGAGATCGAGCTGATGGTGCACTCTTCAGTGACCGCCCGAGGCGAAAAGGTTGCCGGACCCTGGACGCCCCGCCTGCGCGGATTCAGAATCGACGGTGCTGAATCCGATGCGCGGGAAGGGTTGGACTTCTCGATCACGGCGGAGGAAGGTGGGCACGGTTCCCGCCCCCCGGGGCATCCCGCATCGCACCACCCGGAGACCATCCGATGAACCACGTGGCGAACCCCGAGCGCTACGACGGCCCCATGCGTTACCGGCGCACCGGACGCTCGGGACTCGACCTGCCCGTCCTGTCCCTCGGCTACTGGCACAACTTCGGTGACGACCGCCCCTTCGAAGTGCAGCGCGAGATCGCCCTGCGCGCCTTCGACCTCGGGGTCACCCACCACGACCTGGCCAACAACTACGGGCCGCCCTACGGCTCCGCCGAGCGCAACTTCGGGCGTCTGCTCAAGCAGGACCTCGCGCCGTACCGCGACGAGCTCGTGATCTCCACCAAGGCCGGCTGGGACATGTGGCCCGGACCCTACGGCCAGGGTGGTGGCTCGCGGAAGTACCTGCTGGCCTCGCTGGACCAGTCCCTGCAGCGGATGGGTCTGGACTACGTCGACATCTTCTACTCCCACCGGCTGGACGCGAGCACGCCCCTCGAGGAGACGATGGGCGCGCTCGACACCGCGGTCCGTCAGGGCAAGGCCCTCTACGTCGGCATCTCCTCCTACGACGCCGACCGCACTCGGCAGGCGGCCGCGATCCTCCGGGACCTGGGCACTCCGCTCCTCATTCACCAGCCGTCGTACAGCATGCTCAACCGCTGGATCGAGACGGACGGGCTGCTCGACGCGGCGCAGGAGGAGGGCTTCGGCGTCATCGGCTTCACCGCGCTCGCGCAGGGCCTGCTGACCGGCCGCTACCTCGACGGGATCCCCGAGGGTTCGCGCGCGTCGCGCGGCACGTCCTTGGACGCCGCCTGGCTGACCGACGACATGCGTGAGCGTCTGAATGCCCTCAATGACATCGCCGGACGCCGCGGCCAGACCCTGGCTCAGATGGCCCTGGCCTGGGCCCTGCGCGACCCGCGTGTCACCTCCCTCGTCATCGGCGCTTCCAGCACCGAGCAGCTGGAGCAGAACGTGGCCGCCCTCGACCACCTCGAATTCACCGCCCAGGAACTGGCCGAGATCGACAAGTACGCCACCGACGGCGGGGTGGATCTCTGGCGCGACGCCCGACTGGGAAACCTGGGCTGACCCTACCGGCTCCCGCACCAGGGCCTGGGCGGCCCGATGGCCGTCGGGTCAGGATTCCTGACGGGCCCGTGGACCGACCAGGCCCTGGTACAGGTGCCGCCGCTCTTCGGAGCCGTCCTCGGTCGCCGCCAGCGCGGCATCCCACTCCTTCTTGATCTCGTCGAGGAAGCCGCGCCAGTCTCCGCCGGCATGGGCCTTGCCCAGCCCTGCGAGTTCGACCAGGCGTTCGCTCCTTCAGCGCTCCGCGGCTCCACGTTCACCCCGTGGTCTTTCGCCTTGTTCCGCGAAGTGCTTGTTCGTCTCATCAGGCCGATCCGGGCTGGGGGAGGGACTGCGCGCACCAGATGGTCTTGCCGTGGGGGGTGTGCCGGGTGCCCCACCCCTGGGTGAGCTGGGCGACGAGCAGCAGGCCGCGGCCGCCCTCGTCGAAGGCGCGGGCCCGGCGCAGATGCGGGGCGGTGTTGCTGCAGTCCGAGACCTCGCAGATCAGGGCGGTGTCACGGATCAGCCGAAGCCTGATCGGGGGCTCGCCGTATCTGATGGCGTTGGTGACCAGCTCGCTGACGACCAGCTCGGTCACGAAGGCCGCCTCCTCCAGGCCCCAGGCCTCCACCTGGTCGATGGCGACCTTCCTGACGCGCGGCACCTGTGCGAAGTCCGGCTCGACATCCCAGTCGGCCACGTGCTGGGGATCCAGGGCGCGGGTGCGGGCGAGCAGCACGGCGGCGTCGTCAGTGCGGTGGTCGGGAAGGGTGGTGTGCAGCACCGTGTCACACAGGGCTTCGAGAGAGCACGCCGAGGGGTCCAGAACCCGCAACAGCTCGTCGATCCCCTGGTCGACGTCGCGCACGCGGCTTTCGACCAGCCCGTCGGTGTAGAGGGCGAGCAGGCTGCCCTCGGGCAGCTCGATCTCGGTCGCCTCGAACGGCAGCCCGCCGATGCCCAGCGGAGGGCCCGGTTGCGCGGAGACGGTGGTCCTGGTCCCGTCCGGGGAGAGGACCAGCGGAAGCGGATGTCCCGCGCTGGCCAGCGTCAGCCGGCGGGTGACCGGATCGTAGACGGTGTACAGACAGGTGGCGCCCGTCTCCCCGGTCGTCTGGAAGTGACTGGTCGGCTGGAGGTCGCTGGCCAGGTGGAGGACCAGGTCGTCGAGGTGGGTCAGCAGCTCGTCGGGCGGCAGGTCGACGTCGGCCAGGGTGCGGACCGCTGTGCGGAGTCTGCCCATGCTGGCCGAGGCGTGCAGGCCGTGGCCAACGACATCGCCGACGATCAGCGCGACCCTGGCTCCGGACAGGGGGATGACGTCGAACCAGTCACCGCCGACTTCCGCGCCGGTGCCCGCGGGAAGGTAGCGCGATGCGACCTCGACCGCCTCCTGGTTGGGCAACCCCTGCGGCAGCAGGCTGCGTTGCAGCGTCAGTGCGGTGGTGCGCTCGCGTGAGTACCGGCGGGCGTTGTCGATGGCGACCGCTGCCTTGGCCGTCAGCTCTTCGGCCAGGATCAGGTCGTCCGCGGTGAACGCCTCCGGCCGGTCCGTGCGGGAGAACGTCACCACTCCGAGCAGTGCCCCGCGCGCACGCAGCGGCACCGTGATCCGACCGGTCAGTCCGTTCTCGGCGAGAGAGGCGTCGATCAGCGGATTGCCCGGCGGCCAGTGGGCCGGGTCGGCGGCGAGACCGGGCCCGAAGGCCCATTCGCCGCCCGGACCGGGCTCGCCGGCGAGCTCGACCTGGGAGGTGCCCGCGGCCATGCAGCGGGCGGCGACGGAGTCGGGGGCGAGGGTGATGGGTGTCGGAGGTCCGATGTGCCCATCCCTGCCGTCCCCGGCACTGTGCCGGACGGCACGGCTGAGCGTGAGGCTCTCCCCGCTGGTGATCAGCGATGCGGAGGGCGGTTCCTCTCCGCGCAGCACCTCGTCGAACAGGTCCACGGTCACGAGGTCCGTGAAACGGGGCACGGAGCTCCTCGCCAACTCCTGGGCCGTTCCGATCACGTCGAGCGTCCGGCCGATGTCCCGGCCGGCTTCGTTGAGCATGAGCAGCCGTTGCCGGGCCCAGTACTCGGCGCTCATGTCGAATCCCCAGTTGGCGACCGCGCGGACCTTGCCCTCGGCATCCCGGACGGGCCAGATACTGGTGGCCCAGGCATTGGCGTAGTTGCTGCCCAGTGGACGGAAGACGGTGATCAGGCGGGCGGGCCGGCCCGTCCTGGCCACCTCGGCGAGCTTGTCGGTATAGGGCTTGTCGTCCCGTTCGGGAAACAGCGAACGGTCGAATTCGGGAAGCACCTCGCGGTACTTCTTGCCGACCACCTGTTCCTCGGAGTGGGCGATGACCCGGCCCGAGGAGGCGTTGATCCACAGGAACCGTAGTTCGGGGTCGTAGGCGCCCAGAGCGAAGGGGCACTGCTCGAAGGCCCGGTCGACGATGACCGGCCGCCGGTCCCACCGCTGCACGGTCATCACCCGGCCCTGCGCCTGCCCGTGAGAGCCGAGCAGCGGCTGGACCGTCACCACGGCGTCCACCGACGCGCCGTCCCGGTGACGCAGGGTGATGGGACCGGAGGGGGTGGCGCCGGTGCCGGGACTGCCGAGGAGACCGGCTGGCGGAGAGCCGGCCAGCAGGTCCGTCACGGGCCGTCCGACGGTGTCCTCGGCCGTCCAGCCCAGCAGGTGAAGCGCTCCTTCGCTCCAGCCGCTCACCCGGCCGTCCGGGTCGACCATGACGACGGCAGTCGGAGCGTCCTGTGGGTCGGCCATGTCCACGCGCCACACCTCCGTCCGGACCGTGGTGCCCGCGAGGGCTCGTCTCCAGAGGCCGTTTTCCAGCCTAGAGGCACTCTTGCCGCACGGCGTTCCGACCGGTCCGAACGGGCCGCGCAAGCCGGTCGCGGTGCCGCGGCCTGACTACGCTCGGCAGGGGCTCCCCGCGTACGATCCGACGGCCGCTGCCAGGCATCCGACCGACGCCATGCGGGCGCCCCCGGGCCGCGCTTCCGACGACAAGGGCTCCGTCAGGCCCTTGTCGTCGGTGTCGGGCCGTATGAGCACGGCTGCGGTGTGTGACGTGATCGAGGCGAGGCGCTGGGCGGCTGTACCGACGCCGACGGAACAGCGTTCCTCATCTCGACCGGCCTGGCTTGGGCGGCGCCGACCGATCAGGTCCGATCCGCACCCCGGCCCGGATCGCCTGGGGAGGTGGGGACCGCCGGGCCAACGGGTCGTGTTCGGGTGAAAACCCTTCGACCGGGGACGTCCGGTACTTGGATGATGAACGGATGACTCCGGCTGAAGCGGCAGCGAGAACTCTGCAGGACCAGGCCGCCCTGTGGAGTGTCAGGGAGATCGGTGCCGGCGACGTCGTCACGGCAGCCTGTGACGCGCTCGTCGCCGGACTCGACAGCCCGGCCTTGCGCATTCTCGCCGCATGCACACGCGCCGAGGCAGATTACGACGTCCCGGATCTCCTGCCCCCGGCGCTCGACGAACTCGGTCTCAGCCTGTACTCGAGGGACAGCGTTGCCGGACAGGAGGCCGCGGCACGGGCACTCGCCCGGCGTATGCTCGCCGGCGAACTGACGCCTCGGGAACTGGTCTTCCGGATCCACCAGCGCTTCGGACACACACTGGCCTCGGTTGAGCGGCTCGCCCAGCTGGACGACGAGTACGACTTCCTCGAATGCGAGGACCCGACACGGGAACAGGTCGACGCGGAAGTCCACGCCGAAGCTCGCCGACTCCTGGAACATCCCACCGATGACCCAGCTGACGCGTCAGCGGCAGCGGCAGACAAGGCAGGGTACACCTACCGGACGTCGACGTAGTCGCCGGCCGCCGTCGAGGCGCCGGTGGTGGGGTTGGTGGCGAAGGCGAAGCGGTAGTACCCGTCGGCCTTGGCGAGGGTGGTGGCCTTCAGCGCGCCGCCGGTCCCGCTCGTGACCTTCTTGAGGGTGGTGTAGGTGTTGCTTCCCTTCTTGCGGTACTGCAGCAGCACCGGCTGACCCGTGTAACCGGCGTACGTGCCGTTGTTCCAGTTGGCGCGCTTGAGGCGACCGGTGACCGTGATGGTCCTGCCCTTCTTCACGGGCTCCGGGGCGGCGTCGGCGGTCAGCGTGGACGCCTTCTTGATCCGGGTGGTGGCGACGTCGTCGTTGTAGCTGGCGTTCGCGTAGAGGTCGTATCCGCCCAGGAACAGTTTCCAGGTGCCCGCGACACCGTTGTTCTTCAGGTCCGACGCGGCGTTGATGGGGAAGACCGCCTTGCAGGCGTAGACGCCGGTCTGCGTCGTCGACTCGGTGCAGACGGGGTCGTCGTCGGTGCCCAGGGAGCCGGTGATGGTGTCCGTGCTCGAGCTGTCGGTGCCCTGCCACAGAAAGGCTTCCGTGAGGGCGACGCCGCTCGAACTGGTCGCCGTGTAGGTCACGGTGACGGATTTTCTGGTCGTGGTGCCCAGAACGATGTCCTTACCGTCGTTGATGACAGCGTGGGTGAAACTGATGTTGCCCAGCGAGGTCTCGGGGCGAACGGAGTGCGCGGTGAAGGAGCGGAGCTTCGCTGTCGCGTCCGTACGTTCCGCCGCCTGCGCGGCTAGCGGGAAGCAGATCGCGGACAGAGCGACGGCGCTGGGAAGGACGATCGATATGGCACGTGTACGCATGTGATTCCCCGCCAGGTCGATGGTGCACCCGCCGGAGGTCTCCGAGCGGGCCGGCCGAGCGCGTGCGGCACACGGGTCTCGTGCAGCACGCCGGTCTCGTCTGCGAACGGTACGTGGCGGGGTCCGGGTGTCCGCATCGGTGGAATCACGGAGTTCACCACTGATGTCTGTCGCTGGCCTCGGAACGGCAGCGGGGGGATTGCGGACTGTGTGGGGGGCACGGCTCCTTCCCCTCATCAGCGCGCTCCGGCACCCCCTGGACGCGGGTGCCGGAGCGTTGTACGGCCAGGTGCGGAAGCCGGCGTCCCGTGGGGGAGCCGCTCGCGGAGTCGGCGGGAAACGGGACGCAGCGGACGACCCGCCGGGCCGGTCCTCCCGAGAGACCGCCCGGCGGGCGCACCGCGTCAGGTGGCTATGGCAGCGGCGGGTAGGCGTTCTGCATCAGTTGCCGGAACTGGGCGGAGAACCAGTGTCCGGCCAGTGGCGCGTTCGCCAGGGCGCCGGTGGGGTTGTTGCCGTTGAGCACGTTGCCGCCGTAGGTGGGGTCGCACATGCGGTCGAAGCCCTTGCCCTCGTCGTTGGGCACGGCGGTGCTGGAGCCGTCGGACTCGCCCGGCGGCTTGACCCACACGTAGGCGTCGATCCCGGCGGCCGGGGCTGCCGTGGGTCGTTCACCGAGTCCGGCGCCGCTCTGGTTGCACCAGTTGCCGGCGTGAATGCGCCGGTCGATGCGACTGCCGTTGACGTAGTCGTCGACGGAGGTCGTGGGGCCGGGGCCGGTGGGCCGGGCGGAGCCGCCCCAGCCGTTGCGGGAGGTGTCGATCAGCATGCCCAGGCCGGAGTTGAACCCGGCGGCGACCAGCTTGTCCCGCAGGGCGAGCGCGTACGACTGCTCGTCCACGTACTGGTTCCAGTCGACCCACTTCGACTGGCGGACGGTCTGGCCGTTCACCGTGTCGGTGATCTTGAAGTTGGGCTCCTTGACGGGGCTGTAGTTGGCGGTGTTGGTGATGAACCCCGCCACGTCGTTCACGCTCGCGCCGTTGGTCGTGGCGACCTTGGCGAACTCCTGCACGGCCGGGCCGAGGTTGCTGTCCCAGCCGAGCCAGCCGTGGTGGCCGGCGTCGATGTAGTTGTAGACGTTCGGAATGGCGCCGAGCTTGTCCAGGGCGTAGGAGACGCCCTTCTCGTAGTTGCCGTTGTTCTTCATGGTGACGCATGCCGCGGTTGTGCTGTTGGTGCCACCGGCGTTGGTGACCAGGTTGGGCAGCGAGTCGGGCTCGATGACGGTGGCGATCCGCAGAGCCGCGTACTTCGGATCGGAGAGGATCGAGGCGATGGGGTCGATGTACTGGCTCTTGTACCTGTCGATGTCGTTCGGACCGAGTTCGCCGTTGGAGGCGAGGGCGGCGCAGTCACGGCCGGGCAGGTCATAGATCACCAGCTCGATGACCAGGTCACCGGAGCCCTTCTGCCTCAGTGCCTCGTCGAGGTGCGCGCGCAGACCCATGCCGCCGTTCACGCCGTTGATCGCGGCGATGCGGTCGAGCCAGACGGCGGTGGACTGCTGGGCCACACGGCTGCCGCCCGGCTCGGCGGCGGCCTCGGCCGACCACTCGGGGTTCACATATCCCTTGGCCCCCACATAGGGATTGTCGACCCGGCTGCCTGTGCCGCCACCGGTACCGCCGCCTGTGCCGCCACCGGTACCGCCGCCTGTGCCGCCACCGGTGCCCCCGCCCGATCCGCTGCCGTCGTCGACATTGCAGGTGACCCCGTCGAGGGTGAAGGTGGTGGGCACGGCGTTGGTGCCGCTGTAGGAGCCGTTGAAGCCGAAGCTCACCGAACCGCCGTTGGCGAGCGCGCCGTTGTAGCTCTCGTTGGCGGCGGTGACGCCGGCACCGCTCTGGGTGATCTTCGCGTTCCAGCCGCTGGTGACCTTCTGATCACCGGCGTACGACCACTTCAGGGTCCAACTCGATTTGGCCGCCGCGTTGTTGGTGATCGTGACGGCGGTGGTGAAGCCGGTGTCCCACTGGTTCTGCACCTTGTAGTCCACCGTGCAGGGGACCGAGGCGGTGGCGGCACCGGCGGGAGACGTGAGAAGTGCCATCCCTGAGGTGCCGGCGGCCAGCGCCAGCGCGGCGACGAGCGACATTCTGGTACGACTCATGAGTGCGGGTTCCTTCTGCTTCGGGGGTTGTTCACTGCCTGAGCACAGGTACGTGGTCACTCAGGTCCCTGACGTTCGCTGAGAACTCAGGGGCGCCCCGGGGCGAAAGCGCGTGGCAGCTGCCTAAGCCTCGATCCACCGACGTGGCTCGCGGGTGATCTTCTGAGGGGCTTGTGGGCCGGGTGTGGAGCGGTGGCCGTGACTGGGCAGGGGGGTATCCGCTGGTCTGCCCAGCTCTTCCACGCATGCGGCTCCGGTCGGGCCCTGGCGGGCGGGGTGGTCGGGGGCGTCAGGCTGCTTCGGGCGGGCCATGGACGGTGTCGAACAGGTGCGTCCAGGCATGCTGCCAGGGCCAGTTGCTCGGCAGGTGCAGGGTGAGGCGCCGGGCGGAGCGGGCGATCCTGGCCGGGACACGGACAAGGTGGGCGCGCAAGGTGGCGGTGGTGGCCTTGGCATGGAAGGCCGAGGTCAGGGCGCCGGTGGCCCGCAGCAGGTTGTAGGCCATCGCCCACAGGACCAGCCAGGCCGCGTTGGCATGGAAGTGTCCCGAGGGCAGGTGGGCCAGGGCGGAGGCTTTGCTGTCGGCGATGACCTGCTCGACGACGGTGTGGCGGCGGTGTTCCCTCTCGGCCTGGAGGGTCTCGGCGGGGTTGTCGGTGAAGAACGGGTGGTAGCGCCAGACGGGGAAGAGTTCGCCCTGTTCACCGACGACGGCGGGTTTGGCCAGGTCACGGACCCGGCGCACGATGAGGCGGGCCGTGACGCGCTCGGCCTTCTTCCGGCTCGCGAACGCGGTGTAGGCGGGGATCTCGGCGACCTCTGCGTCGAAGATGAGCTCGCCGGTGTCGGGATCGGGCACGGCGGTGGGGTAGGTGATCTGCTGCCATGCGGCCTCGTCGATGGCCAGGACGGCCCGTTTGACGGAGGGGTTCATGCCGCAGGTGATGGAGAAGCGGGCGCCGGCCCGGCGGCAGGCGGCGATCACACCGGCGTTGTAGAACTGCGCGTCCGCGCGCAGGATGCGCAGGCCGGTGCAGCCGACCTCGCGGGCCGTGGCCAGGGCCTCGCTGACCAGCTTCGGGGCGCCGCGGGAGTCGGCTGCTTTGCCGCGGCGCAGCCGCATGGTGGCGATCACCGGCCTCGAGGTGGGGGTGCAGATCGTGGCGAGCAGGGGGTGCAGGGTGCGAATGCCCTTGAACCGGCCGTACTCGGCGCCCTGCTTGGTGCGGCCGTAGACGCGTTTGTGGGTGGAGTCGACATCGATGAACGCCATCTCGCCCACGCCGGGCAGCAGCGGGGTGTGCGCGGCCAGTTGGGCCAGGAACCTGCGGTGCACGGCGTGGAGTTGGAGGGCGTGGCCGTGGGTGAACGCACGCAGGAACGTGCCCAGCGTGGAGGGGGCACGGACCCCTGCGAACAGGGCCGTCATCGCGCCGTGCCGCAGGACGTCGAGGTCGTCGATGCTGTCCGCGCCCGCGACCATGCCGGCCACGATGCTGGTGACCTTGGCATCCGCCGCCGCACCCGCGCCGTTCTTCACCCCGCCAAGCTTCACCTTGTCCGCCACCAGACGGGCAAGCCCGCATCGTTCGGCCAGCCGCATCACCGGGACCAGCCCGGCATAAGCGACCAGATTCGTGTCATCGAACGCGGCGGACACCACCGCAGCCGCATGGGAAGATTGCATCTCGCGGATGCACTCCGATTCTGTGGACATGGAACCCTAGGAAGTCCCATCGTCCCAGCTCAGAGGGCATCCGCGTCTTCATGTCCAAGCCCTGGACCGGCCATTGCCCGGTGGATCGAGGCTAAGACTGCTGAACGCGGGGGTGTCGCATGAGCGACTCCGTGCGCCTCGGGGGCGTCGTTACAGACGCGTCGAGTGATGGAATCGCTCCCACTGGTGCAACGGACCGTAGCGCCAACGCGACGGATTGCACAGGGCCGGTGCTTCATTTTTCTCAACGGGTTCAGTTCGCGTCATTCAACTTCTTGACGTCTTGACCTATCCGACGTCCGTCCCCACTATTGGGAGCGCTCCCACTGGTTCATGCCTTGACCCCCCTCGAGCCGCACTCCGGCAAGGAGGAACCAGCACCATGGATCCCGAACGCAGACGCAGAGCCGTGCGCCGGCTCTGGGCGGCCGCTGCCGCGACCCCGGGCCGGGCAGACATGGCTCCGGCCGTGGACTCGTGCGCGGAGCTTCTCGAATGACCCCCCGCTGAGGCTTCGTGTGCGCGACCCCGTCGCCGGGTGACGGGGTCACCCAGCCGGGCGGCCCTCGGCCCCCCAGGGGCCGCCCGGCTGCATTGTCAGGAGCATGATGATCGCATCAGCCCTGCGAGTCCGTATTTGGGAGCGCTCCCAGGATGAGGCGCTCTCGCAACGCCCCCCACCTTCTGGCGGAGGATCCGCATGCAACTCTTGAACCCCCACGGCAGGGCACGGGCCCTGCTCGGCGCGCTGCTCACCGCACTCCTCGCGCTGACGGCCCTTCTCGCCACCGCTCCGCCGTCGCACGCCGACACGACCATCTGCGATCAGTTCGGCTCCACCACGATCCAGGGCCGTTACGTCGTCCAGAACAACCGCTGGGGTACCAGCGCCACACAGTGCGTCAGCGTCAACGACTCCGGCTTCCGGATCGTCCAGGCCGACGGCTCGGTCCCGACCAACGGCGGTCCGAAGTCCTACCCGTCGGTGTTCTACGGCTGTCACTACACCAACTGCTCACCCGGCACCAACCTCCCCGCCCGGCTGAGTTCCATCTCGAGCGCGCCCACCGGCATCTCCTACAGCTACGTGAACAACGCGGTCTACGACGCCGCCTACGACATCTGGCTGGACCCCACGCCCCGAACCGACGGCGTGAACCGCACCGAGATCATGGTGTGGCTCAACCACGTCGGGTCGGTGCAGCCGGTCGGCTCACAGGTCGGCACCGCCACCGTCGCCGGGCGTTCGTGGCAGGTGTGGTCCGGCAACAACGGCTCCAACGACGTGCTGTCGTTCGTCGCGCCGTCGGCGATCGGCAGCTGGAGCTTCGACGTGATGGACTTCCTGCGGCAGGCCATCTCGCGTGGACTGGCGCAGAACAACTGGTATCTGACGAGCGTTCAGGCAGGCTTCGAGCCGTGGCAGAACGGCGTGGGCCTGGCGGTGACGTCGTTCTCCTCGAGCGTGAACACCGGCGGGGGCACGCCTGGCGGTCCGGGCGGCTCCTCTGCCTGCAAGGTGGCCTACGGCACGAACGTGTGGCAGGGCGGTTTCACTGCCGACGTCACCGTGACCAACGCGGGTACGTCCCCCGTCGACAACTGGAAACTCGGGTTCACGCTGCCCTCCGGACAGAGGATCACGAGTGCCTGGAGCGCCGACCTCTCCGCGTCGTCCGGAGCGATGACGGCCGGCGGTATGGCGTACAACGCGACCATCCCGCCGGGCGGCCAGGTCTCCTTCGGATTCCAGGGCACCTACGACGGCGCCTTCTCCAAACCGGCCGGCTTCACTCTCAACGGCACGTCCTGCACCACCGGCTGAAGGCGCCGGAGGCCACCCGCACGGTCCTGTGCCCTCTCGATCGCCCACCGAGTCGATACGGGCTGTCGTCCTGTCGAAGCTGGGCCGAGACTCGCCGGCCGCCCGACTGCGAGAGACCTCGCCGGAGTTCGCGGTCTTCGAGCCGGGTCGGCCGATCGTCTGCTCCAGTCGCATGCCCCGTCCCCCGAGGTCGTAAGATCGGTGATCTCGTGGGGGAGGTGGTCATGGCCAAGCGACGCCCTGAGGCGCCGACGCTGGAGGAGGTGGCCGCCCACGCAGGGGTGGGGCGGGGTACGGTCTCCCGGGTCGTCAACAACGCGGCCGGCGTGAAGGAGTCGACGCGCCGGGCCGTGCAGCGCGCGATCGAGGAGTTGGGATACGTGCCCAATCTCGCGGCCCGGTCGCTGGCCGGGCGGCGCGCCGACGCCGTGGCCCTCGTCCTGACGGAGCCGGACTGGAGGATGTTCGCGGAGCCGTTCTTCTCGGAGGTCGTCAGCTCGCTCGGAGACGCGTTGGCGGACACCGGTATGCAACTGCTGCTGACGCTGGTCCGCTCGGAGGAGGAGCGCAGGCGCTTCCTGGAGTACGCGCGTGGCGGCCGTGTCGACGGAGTCCTGATGATGTCCGTGCACGCCGGCGATCAGCTGCCGGACATGCTCGCCGAGGCGCGGTTGCCGACCGTGCTGCTGGGGCGCCGCTCGGGCGACGAGCACGTCAGTTACGTGGACGCGGACAATGTCGGCGGCGCTCGCGGCGCCGTCTCGTATCTGCTGAAGGAGGGGCGCAGAGCGATCGCCACCATCACGGGACCGCTGGACATGTATGTCGCGCAGTGCCGGTTGCGCGGCTACCAGGACGCCCTGGTGTCGGCCGGTCTGGAGAACGGGCCGTCGTGGGTGGCCGAAAGCGACTTCACCGAGGACAGCGGACGCCGTGCCATGGCGGAACTCCTGGAACGCCATCCGGAGATCGACGGCGTCCTCGCGGCGTCGGACACCACGGCGGCAGGAGCTCTGCAGGCGCTGCGCATCGCGGGACGACGGGTGCCCGACGACGTGGCGGTGATCGGGTTCGACGACTTTCCGCTGGCTCAGTGCACCGAGCCACGGCTGACCACGGTGCGTCAGCCCTTGGGGGAGATGGGGCGGGCCATGATCAGGCTGCTCCTGGAGGAGATGGAGGAGCCGTTCGTGGCATGGCGGCAGGTCATCCTCCGTACCGAACTCGTCGTCCGCGAATCGGCCTGACGGCGTCGGGTCCCGGCAGGCCGAAGGCTCTGACGTCCGGCGCATGCAGGGCGAACCGATTCGACGCAAGCGCTTCGACGGACTGCGACGACCGGCGTTGCTCCGGACAGTCCTTGCCGCGAAGCGCAAACGGTTCCAACTCCCGTTCAGGGGTGCCCGCTTGGCCGAGCACCGTACGCTCCGGTGCTCCGCGCTCCGCAGCCGTGCGACATCCTCCCTGTTCGGCGGTGTGATGGAGAGTCATTCCAAAGGTCGTGTCTCGGCCGCCGACTGCGCTCACACGGCCTGGGGCACTCACGTGTCGGCCGGCCGGGTCCGCGCCCGGTGCCGCCACTTCGCAACTTTTCGTGCCTGCCAAGAGCTTGCGCACCGCGGCGATCAGCAGTCGAATCGATTCCGCAGCAAGGTTCGCAGGAAGCGTCCCCCCACCCTGGACAGCCCTGCGAGACCGGGAGCACCGTCTCCCCCGGTACCACTCTGCAATCCCACTGCATCACGGCACGTTCCAGCGCTTCGGCAGGTGCCGGCGCACCGCGGCCCGACCCGGTCGCGCCGACACGGTAGGGAGTCCGGATGGGAACCACACGTACAAGACGCCGCATGCTGCCCGGGCGCGACGGCGTCGCGCGGTTGCTCGCGGCGGTACGCCACCGCGGGAGGCACCGGGACACGCCGTCTCGGACGCCCCTGCCCCCATCGGCCGGGCCGGTTCGCTCCCCATGGGCGACGTTCGCCCGGGCAGGGGCGGCAGCCGCGCTCGTCGCGGGCGCTCTGGCCGGCGCCACCGTCACCGCCGGCACAGCCCGGGCCGCCACGTCCGGGCCGTGTGACATCTACGCGGCGGGCGGCACACCCTGCGTGGCGGCGCACAGCACCACAAGAGCGCTGTACGCCGCGTACAACGGGCCGCTGTACCAGGTCCAGCGCGCCTCGGACAACTCCACCCGCGACATCGGTGTCCTGAGTGCGGGCGGAGTCGCCGACGCCGCCACCCAGGACTCGTTCTGCTCGGGGACGACCTGCCTGATCACGGTCGTCTACGACCAGTCCGGCCGCAACAACAACCTCACCCAGGCACCCGGCGGCGGCGCCGCGGGCGGCCCCGACAATCTCGCGAACGCGACCGCCGCGCCCACCACGGTGGGCGGACACAAGGCCTACGGCGTCTTCGTGGCGCCCGGCACGGGCTACCGGAACAACCACACCAACGGCATCGCCACCGGGGACAACGCCGAGGGCATGTACGCGATCTTCGACGGCACGCACTACAACGGCGGCTGTTGCTTCGACTACGGCAACGCCGAGACGGACAGCAACGACGACGGCAACGGCACGATGGAGGCCATCTATTTCGGCAACATCAAGGTGTGGGGCTACGGTTCGGGCAACGGTCCGTGGATCATGGCCGACCTGGAGAACGGCCTCTTCTCCGGGGTGAACCAGCACTACAACGCCAACGACCCCACCATCAACTACCGCTACACGACCGCCATCATCAAGGGCGGCCCGAACCACTGGGCGATCCGTGGCGGCAACGCGCAGGCCGGCGGCCTGTCCACCTTCTACGACGGAGTACGCCCCAACGTCTCGGGATACAACCCCATGCGCAAGCAGGGCGCCATCATCCTGGGCACCGGCGGCGACAACAGCAAGGGCGCCCAAGGCACCTTCTACGAGGGCGTGATGACCTCCGGCTACCCGTCCGACGCCACGGAGAACGCCGTCCAGGCAAACATCACCGCGGCCGGGTACACCAACTCCGCGGGCGGCGGGACGAGTACCGGCGCACTGCACGCGGTGGGTGCGGGCAAGTGCCTGGACGTGCCGAACTCCTCCACCACGGCCGGCGCACAACTGCAGATCTGGGACTGCAGCGGTGGTGCCAACCAGACGTGGACCCGCACGTCCTCGGGCCAGCTGACCGTCTACAGCGGCAGCAGTCAGATGTGCCTGGACGCGTACAACAACCAGACGTCCGCCGGTACCAAGGTGGTGACCTGGCCGTGCAACGGCGGTGCCAACCAGCAGTGGCAGGTGAACTCGGACGGCACCGTCAAGGGTGTCCAGTCGGGACTGTGCCTCGACGTCACCGGTGCCTCCACGGCCAACGGAGCCCTGGCGGAACTGTGGCCGTGCAACGGCGGATCCAACCAGCAATGGAGCCTGAACTGACCTGAACGGCTCCGGTCCGCGGCCGGCCCACCGCCGACCGCGGACCCTCGTCGGCAGCCTCAGGACGACACGCGCCACCACCGGAGGAGGACCATGTCCAGAGTCAGAGCGCTGTGCGGCCTGTGGGCCGTTCCCACGGCTCTGCTCGCCCTGCTGGCCGGCAGCCCGGCCACCGCCGGGGTCGCGTACGCGGAACCGGCTCAGCGCCAGGCGGGAGTCGCCGATCTGTACGTGGTGGCGAACGCATCACCCGGCGGGGACGGCACCGCCGGGCATCCGTTCGCCACCATCGACCAGGCACGGCAGCCCGCGCACCGGATGTCGGCCGACGCGGACGTCGTGGTCCATCTGGCCGGTGGCGTCTACCGGTTGTCCGAGCCGCTGAGCTTCGGCTCCGGCGACGGAGGCCAGAACAACCACACCATCACCTACCAGGGCGCGCCCGGTCAGCAGCCGGTCGTGACCGGTGCCCAGCAGATCACAGATTGGCAGGTGCATGATCAATCCAAGAACATCTGGTCGGTGCATGTCGGCAGCGGCGTCACCACCCGCCAGCTCTACGTCGACGGCAAGGAGGCACCGCGGGCAGCGATCCAGGTACCCCGCTCGGCCTTCACCTTCACCCCGACCGGTCTGACCGTCACCGACTCCTCGCTCGACTACCTGGCCGGCCTCTCGGACCAGAGCCACATGGAAGTCGAGAGCATCAACTCCTTCACCGACCGCTACGCGCCGGTCCAGTCGATCAGCGGCAGGACCGTCACCATGCGGCAGCCCGCGTGGAACAACAACTCCTGGGGCTACGACACCGTCAACGCGCCGTTCGCCGGCGGGACGATGTACCTGGAGAACAACTACGCGTTCCTGCAGCAGGCCGGCCAGTGGTATCTCGACGCGTCCACCGGCGACCTGTACTACCGCGCCCAGCCGGGCCAGAACCCCAACGCCCTCGACGTCGAACTGCCCAGGATGCAGAACCTCCTCGGCATCAGCGGCAGTTACGGCTCACCGGTGACGGGTCTGGGCTTCACCGGCATCCGGTTCACGGGCACATCCTGGCTCGGCCCCAGCGGACCCGACGGCTACGCGGACCAGCAGAGCGGCGCACACATCACCGGCACCTACGCGATGCCCGCCAACTGGCTCAGCACCTGCAGGTCGGGCTGCACGCAGTTCGAGGCCACCCGCAACCACTGGGCGCAGATGCCCGCGGCCGTCCAGGTCTCCGCCGCCACCGGCATCACGTTCTCCGGCGACACGTTCTCCGAACTCGGGCAGGCCGGACTGGGCGTGGGCAACGACGGTGTCGCCACGGCCTCCGGTACCGGTCTGGGCGCGAGCGGCATCACCGTCACCGGCAGCACCTTCACCGACATCGCCGGCAGTGGCATCCAGGTCGGCGGGATCCAGCCGGACGCGCACCACCCGAGCAACCCGCAGATGACCAACCAGAACATCACCATCAGCAACAACAAGGTCAGTGGGGTGGGGACCGACTACAAGGAGACCGCCGCCATCCTGTCCACCTACGTCACCAACGCGACGATCACCCACAACCAGTGCGACCACCTGCCCTACGACGGCATCGATATCGGCTGGGGCTGGGGCGTCAACGATCCCGGTGGCAGCCAGGACTACGTCAACCGGGGCACGTACACCTACCAGCCCGTCTACAGCACCCCCACGACGCTCAAGAACAACACGGTCTCGCACAACCTGATCTACGACACCAAGAACGCGATGTTCGACGGCGGCAGCATCTACAACCTGTCCGCGAGTCCCGGGTCGGTGATCTCCGGCAACTACATGTACGACAACAACCGCACCACCGCGCTGTACCTCGACGAGGGCTCCCGTTACCTGACGGTGTCTGACAACGTCGTGCAGGACGCCGGCAACTGGGCGCTGACCAACGCCAACGCGAACAACCACACCGACGACAGCACCTTCTCCGGCAACTGGTACAACGGCGGCAACACCTACGTGGCCACCGGGCCTCCGCACAACAACGTCCTCACCGGCAATGTCCAGGTCAGCGGCACCAACTGGCCGCAGGGCGCCCGGCAGGTCATCCAGCAGGCAGGAGTCCAGTACTCCGGCGGCACGGACGGATTCCCGGCCGGCTACCACCAGTTGGTCATCGGCAGCGACAACCTGTGCCTGGACGTGCACGGCAACTCCGCCGGCGCGGGCGCCGCCATCGACCAGTGGACCTGCAACGGGCAGAGCAACCAGCAGTTCCAGTTCGTGCCGGCCGCCGGTGGTTACGGGCAGTTGCAGGCGCGGAACTCCGGTCTGGTGGTCGCGGTGTCCGGTGGTTCGACGGCCGCCGGTACGCCCGACATCGTGCAGCAGACGCCCGGCGGAGCAGCCGGTGGTCTGTGGTTGCCGGTGCGGCAGTCCGACGGCTCGTATTCCTTCCAGAACCAGAACAGCGGCCTGTGCCTGGACGTGTACGGCGGCGTCGGCAGCCCCGGCCAGCAGCTGGACCAATGGCCCTGCAAGAACACGGCCGGCAGCAACCAGGACTTCGCCCCCCGCTGACCGTTCGATTCGTGTGCTCGTTCTCCCCACCCACTGTCCCGCACCAGTGAGGAACGCTCGTGAAGAAGTGCTCGGTATCCCTGGCTGCCGCGCTGACGGCCGCCCTCGCCATCGGCGCCGCACCACCCGCGGCGTCCGCCACCGCCACCAGGACGCCGTCCTCGGCCGAAGGCGCCGCCGCGCCCACCTCTGTGCGGCTGATGCCGTTGGGCGACTCGATCACCTGGGGCGTCGGCAGCCCCTCCGGTAACAGTTACCGTGGTTTCCTGTGGAACCAGCTGTCGGCCGAGGGCCATGCCGTGGACTTCGTCGGCTCGGGCCGCAACGGCACCCTGTCCGACCCGGACAACGAGGGCCACTCCGGCTGGCGGATCGACCAGATCGCCGGCATCGCCGACTCCGTGCTGGCCCGGTACCGCCCCAACGTCGTCACCCTGGAGATCGGCACCAATGATCTCAACGGCAACTACCAGGTCCCGACCGCTCCGGACCGGCTTCGCGCGCTCATCGACCAGATCACCCGCGACCTTCCCGACGTGACCGTTCTGCTCGGCACCGTGATCGTCTCCACCAGCGGCACTGAAGAGGCCGTCCGCCCCGCGTTCAACGCCAAGCTCCCCGGAATCGTGCAGGCCGAGCAGGCCGTCGGCAAGCATGTACGGCTGGTGGACATGAGCGCGCTGACCAGCGCGGACCTCTCCGACGCGCTGCACCCCAACGACAACGGCTTCCGCAAAATGGCGGACGCCTTCAACACCGCAGTCCAGGCCGCCGACGCGGCCGGCTGGATCAAGCCGCCGGCTTCGGCGGGCGGTGAGGTGCGCTCCGGAGTCGCGGGGAAGTGCCTCGACGTCGCGAACGGCAGCAGCGCCAACGGGACCCCCGCGGACATCGCGGCATGCAACGGCTCAACCGCACAGCAGTGGTCGTCGCCCTCCGACGGCACCCTGCGAGCCCTCGGCAAGTGCCTCGACGCGACGGGCCGTGGTACGGCCAACGGCACGAAGATCGAGGTCTGGGACTGCAACGGCGGCGGCAACCAGCAATGGCAGGCGTACAACGGCGGCTACCGCAACCCGGCCTCCGGGCGCTGCCTCGACGACCCCGGCTCGTCCACCACCGACGGCACCCAACTGGTCCTGTGGGACTGCCACGGCGGCGCCAACCAGCAGTGGACCGCGTTGCCGGTCACCTCCCTCCAGTGAAGTGACCCCACCTGACCGGGGTGCCGACACCTGGTCGATGCCCCACCCCCCCCACATACACAAGGAGACTGATCCCTCATGTCCTGGCTCAACGAAGAGCCCCGTCTGCGCAAGGTGCTGGCCCTGGCCGCCGGACTGATGGCCGGCACGGCGCTGGCTCTCGCCGGTCCGGCGAACCCCGCCGCCCACGCCGCCTCCGGCACACTGGGCGCGGCCGCGGCCGAAAGCGGCCGCTACTTCGGCACGGCCGTGGCCTCGGGGAAGCTCGGTGACTCGACGTACTCCACGATTCTCGACCGGGAATTCAACATGATCACCCCGGAGAACGAGATGAAGTGGGACACCACCGAACCCTCGCGCGGCAGCTTCAACTTCGGCCCCGCCGACTCGATCGTGGGCCACGCCGCCGCGCACGGCCAGCGCATGCGCGGCCACACCCTCGTCTGGCACTCCCAACTGCCGGGCTGGGTCAGCTCCATCACCGACGCCAACACCCTGCGCAGCGTGATGAACAACCACATCACCACCGAGATGACCCACTTCAAGGGCAGGATCTACGCCTGGGACGTGGTCAACGAGGCGTTCGCCGACGGCAGCAGCCAGCACCGCAGCTCGGTCTTCCAGAACGTGCTGGGCAACGGCTTCATCGAGGAAGCCTTCCGCACGGCCCGGACCGCCGACCCCTCCGCCAAGCTCTGCTACAACGACTACAACATCGAGAACTGGACCGACGCCAAGACGCAGGGCGTCTACGCGATGGTCAAGGACTTCAAGTCCCGCGGCGTGCCCATCGACTGCGTCGGCTTCCAGTCCCACTTCGGCGCAGGCGGCCCGCCGTCGAGCTTTCAGACCACGCTCTCGAACTTCGCCGCGCTCGGTGTCGACGTCCAGATCACCGAACTCGACATCGCCCAGGCACCCGCCACGGCCTACGCGAACACCGTCAAAGCGTGCATGAACGTGGCGCGTTGCACCGGCATCACGGTGTGGGGCATCCGGGACAGCGACTCCTGGCGGAGTGGGGACAACCCCCTGCTGTTCGACGGCGGGGGCAACAAGAAGCCCGCCTACGACTCGGTTCTGACCGCGCTGGGCGGCAGCGGGGGCGGCAACTCGGGCGGCATCGTCTCGGGGACGGTGTACTCCTTGACCGACGTCGCCGCGGGACGGGTGCTGGACGTTCCTGGCGGGCAGACGGCGAACGGCACGCCTTTGCAGGTCTGGGACACCCATGGCGGTGCGAACCAGCAGTGGCGGGCGAGCCAGAACAGTGATGGCTCATACACGTTCACGAATGTCGGCAGCGGGCGGGTTCTGGACGAGCCGGGTGGTCAGACGGGCAACGGCACGCGGATGGAGATCTGGGACGCCAACGGCGGGGCGAACCAGCACTGGCGGGCGAGCCGGAACGGCGACGGTTCGTACACCCTCACCAATGTCGCTTCCGGCAGGGCGCTGGAGGTGCCCGCGGGGCAGACCGCCAACGGGAGCCCCGTCCAGGTCTGGGACTCCAACGGTGGCTCGAACCAGCACTGGAGTCTCGGGTGAGGTGATCGGCGCCCGGTAGGGGCCCTCGGAGCGGACACCCGCGCCCGGTACGGCGGTCGTCGCCGGACGCGGGTTCCGGCATGCCCTCAGACGGTTCAGACAGGCGATAGACATGGGATGTATCAAGCCGTGAATCACCAAGTGCCGTCTATTGACAGCGTGTTGGGCCTGTGGGATCACTATGCGACATGGGATGTATGAGTGTTCCCTGTGCGTGCTTACGGGCGCGCCGACAGGAGCGGTCGACACCCCAACCGAACGCTCTCGGACAGGCACGGCACTCTCCGTCCCCTTCCCCCCGCATACGCGAGGACACAGAATGCAGCCTTCATCCGCTCCGCCTCGTCACCGCACCGCCCGCCTGTCGCGCTTACCGGCGGCCGCCGCCGTATGCGTGATGGGACTGCTGACCGTGCTGCTGGTGAACGGGCCGACATGGTCCGCCCCGACGTCGCCGGCACCCCTGGTCGGCTCGGCGTCGGGCCGATGCCTGGACGTCAAGGGCAACGTCGACACACCGGGTACGACCCTGGACATCTGGGACTGCAACGGCCAGGCCAACCAGGCATTCCAGCCGACCTCGGCCGGCGAGCTGAGGACGATGAACGGCACCCGGTGCGTGGACGCCCTCGACGGGCGGACGACGCCCGGAGCCCCCGCGGTCATCCGCTCGTGCGACGGGCGGGCGACCCAGGTGTGGCGGCAGAACGCCGACGGGTCCCTCACCGCTGCCGCGTCCGGTTTCTGCCTGGACGCCGACGGAGCGGGCACGGCCAACGGCACCGCGGTCATCCTGTGGACCTGCAACGGCCAGGGCAACCAGAAGTGGACCACGCCGGCCGCCCCGCCCCCGCCCGGTGGGTCGGGCCCGTGCGACCTCTACGCCGCGGGCGGTACCCCGTGCGTCGCCGCACACAGCACGGTGCGCGCCCTCTACGGCTCGTACAACGGCCCGCTCTACCAGGTCAGGCGCAGCTCGGACAGTGCGACCCGGGACATCGGCGTGCTGGCACCGGGCGGCTTCGCCGACGCCGCGGCCCAGGACGCGTTCTGCGCCGGCACCAGTTGCGTGATCACGGTCGTCCGCGACCAGTCCGGACACGGCAACGACCTGTGGTACCAGGGCTCCGCCCAGGTCCCGGGGTCGAGCCAGAGCAGCCCCGCGAAGGCGACCTCCGAGTCGCTGACCGCCGGGGGCACCAAGGCGTACTCGCTGTACATCAACCCCGGGAACAGCTACTGGCGCGACGGCCACCTGACGGGCGTGCCGACCGGCGCGGCACCCGAAGGGGCGTACATGGTGACCAGCGGCACCCATGTCAACGGCGGCTGTTGCTTCGACTACGGCAACAGCGAGACGACCAGGAAGGCCGATGCCGCCGGCGCGATGGACGCCATCAACTTCGGCACCGAGTGCTGGTTCGGCGGCTGTTCGGGAAGTGGCCCCTGGGTGCAGGCCGACCTCGAATGGGGGCTCTACCCCGGCGGCAGCCAGTCCTGGAACCCCGGCCAGCGGGCGTTCACCGGCAGGTTCGTGACCGCGATGCTGAAGAACAACGGCACGTCGAGGTTCGCCCTCAAGGGCGGCAACGCCCAGTCGGGCGGCCTGACCACCCTGTGGGACGGCGCGCTGCCCGGCGGATACAGCCCCATGAAGAAGCAGGGAGCCATCGTCCTCGGCAGCGGCGGCGACTGCTGCAAACCCGGCGGCGGCGCCAACCTCAGCGCCGGCACCTTCTACGAGGGAGCCATCGTCGCGGGCTATCCCTCCGACACGACCGACAACGCGGTGCAGGCCAACATCACGGCCGCTGGCTATCGCTGAATGCCTGTCAGTTCTCCCATCCGGTCCAGGAGTAGATGCCCCATGCCCACGACCCCTCCGCCGCCCCCATTGCCGTCCCTGCGCAGAACCCTGGCGCTCACCTTCTCGGCCGTGCTGCTCGCCGTGGCAGCACCCCTGCTCGCCCTCGGCACGGCACACCCCGCCGCCGCCCTCGGCAACGGACTCGCGCCGACCCCGCAGATGGGCTTCAACGACTGGAACGCGTACGGCTGCAACGTCTCCGAGTCGCTGATCAAGTCCACCGCCCAGGCGATGCACACCAACGGCATGCAGGCGGCGGGCTACACGTACGTCAACATCGATGACTGCTGGATGACCCACAACCGTGACTCCGGCGGCCACCTGGTGCCGGACCCGGCCAAGTTCCCCGACGGCATCAAGGGCACCGCCGACTACGTCCACTCCTTGGGCCTGAAGCTGGGCATCTACGAGGACGCGGGCACCGCCACCTGTGCCGGATACCCGGGCAGCCTCGGCCACGAGAACACGGACGCGCAGTCGTTCGCGTCGTGGGGCGTGGACTACCTGAAGTACGACAACTGCAACAACACCGGCGTCCCGGCCCGGACCCGGTACACCGCGATGCGGGACGCGCTCGCGGCCACCGGCCGGCCGATCCTGTACAGCCTGTGCAACTGGGGCCAGGAGAACGTGTGGACCTGGGGCGCCGACGTGGGCAACAGCTGGCGCACCACGGGAGACATCAGCCCGACCTTCTCCAGCATGCTGTCGATCTTCCACAGCAACGTCGGGCTGGCCTCCTACGCCGGCCCCGGCCACTGGAACGACCCGGACATGCTGGAGGTCGGCAACGGCTCGATGACGGCGACCGAGAACCGCAGCGAGTTCAGCCTCTGGGCGGAGATGGCCGCGCCGCTCATCGCCGGCACCAACATCCCCCAGGCGAGCGCCTCCACCCTGGCCACGCTGACCAACTCCCGGGTGATCGCGGTCGACCAGGACCCCCTCGGCAAGCAGGGCACCATGGTGTCGTCCGCCGGCGGCCTGGACGTGCTGGCCAAGCCGCTCGCGAACGGGGACGTGTCCGTCGCGCTGTTCAACGAGACCGGTTCCACGGCGACCATCACCACCACCGCGGCCGCCATCGGGAAGACCGGAGCGTCCTCCTACACCCTCACTGACCTCTGGTCGGGCGGATCGTCCACGACCTCCGGCACCATCAGCGCCTCGGTACCGGCCCACGGCACCGTCATGTACCGGGTCGCGGGCGGCACCAGCGGCGGGGGCACCGCCGTGACAGGGGCACTGCACGCGGTCGGCGCGGGCAAGTGCCTGGACGTACCCGACTCCACCACGACCGCCGGCACCCACGTGGAGATCTGGAGCTGCAACGGCGGCGCCAACCAGACCTGGACGCACACCGCTTCCGGTCAGCTCACCGTCTACTCCGGCACCGCTCAGATGTGCCTGGACGCCTACAACAACCAGACCACGCCGGGCACGAAGGTGGAGATCTGGCAGTGCAACGGCCAGAGCAACCAGCAGTGGACGCTGAACTCCAACGGCACGATCACCGGCGTCCAGTCCGGCCTGTGTCTGGACGTGACCGGAGGGGCCACGGCTGACGGAAGTCTCGTCGAGCTCAGGACCTGCACCGGCAGCAGCAGCCAGCGATGGACGCTGGCATGAACCGCCTCCCGGCCGCAATCCTGATCGCACTGGTGATGGCCCTGGCCGCACTCGGCACACCGGCCTCCGCGACGTCCCCGCGAACCGCCGCGCCCGCCGCCGCGGAGCTACCGTGCGACCTCTACGCCGCGGGCGGCACACCGTGTGTGACCGCGCACTCCACGACCAGGGCGCTGTTCGCGGCGTACAACGGGCCGCTGTACCAGATCCAGCGGTCCTCCGACCACGCCTACCGCGACATCGGGCTGCTCGCCGCCGGCGGGTACGCCGACGCCGCGTCCCAGGTCTCGTTCTGCGCCGGCACCTCGTGCACGATCACCAAGATCTACGACCAGACCACCCGCCACAACGACCTGCCGATCTCCTGGGGCGGCTACTGGAAGGGACCCGGCCCCAACGGATCCGACGTGGGAGCCGACGCCATGGCCCTGCCGGTGACCGCGGCCGGCCGCCAGGTCTTCGGCGTCAAGGTCACCCCCGGAGTCGGCTACCGCATCGACCACGCGAGCGGCGTCGCTACCGGCTCCCAGCCCGAAGGCATCTACATGGTGACGTCGTCGAACTACACCAACCAGTGGTGCTGCTTCGACTACGGCAGCGGCGAGAACTCCCACACCGACACCGGCAACGCCACCATGAACGCCATCTACTGGGGCAACGCCTGCTGGTTCAACGGCTGCACGGGCACCGGCCCCTGGGTCGAGGCCGACCTCGAGAACGGCATGTTCCACACCAACACCGGCTCCAACAAGGACCCGAACAACCAGGGCGTGCACTACCCGTTCGTCAGCGCGTGGCTGAAGAACAACGGCACCAGCAACTTCACCCTCAAGTACGGCAACGGCGCCGCCGGAGGCCTGACCACCACCTTCTCCGGGCCCCTTCCCAACGGCTACTCACCCATGAAGGTCGACAGCTCCGTCCTCCTGGGCACCGGCGGCGACAACAGTGTCTCGGGACAGGGCGAGTTCTTCGAGGGCGCGATGACGGCGGGTTACCCCTCCGACGCCACCGAGAACGCCGTCCAGGCCAGTGTCACCGCCGCCGGGTACGGAACGTCGGGCGGCGGGGGCGGTTCCACCGGTGCGCTGCACGCGGTGGGCGCGGGCAAGTGCCTGGAGGTACCCGGCAGTTCGACGACACCGGGCACGCAGACGCAGATCCGGGACTGCTCCGGCGGGGCCAACCAGACCTGGTCCCAGACCACCTCCGGTGAGCTGACCGTCTCCCTCGCAGGCAACCGCCTGTGCCTGGACGCCTCCGGGCAGGGCACCAGCCCCGGCACGAAGGTCATCACCTGGACCTGCAACGGCCAGAGCAACCAGCAATGGACGCTCAACGCCAACGGCACCGTGACCAGCGCCCCGTCCGGGCTGTGCCTGGACGTGTCGGGTGCCGCCACCGCCAACGGAACCCCCGTACAGCTGTGGACCTGCAACGGCCAGTCCAACCAGAAATGGACGCTGAACTGACCCCGTGAGCCCATGCGCCCGACCCCGGGGCGGCGGCATTCCACCGCCGCCCCGACCCAGGAGGACCCGATGAGGATGAGAGCGAGACCCGGACTTGCGGCACTGGTGAGCGGCATCGTCCTGGCACTCGTCATGGCGCTGCTGACCACGGCCCCGAGCCAGGCCGCCGCGGGCACGTCGCTGCGCGTCGACCTGGCCTCGCCCCGGGGGCCGTCGACCGGCGTGGGGGAGGGGTTCCTCTACGGCATCAGCCAGGACGGCACCCAGCCCGTCGACCAGTTCCTCCAGCCGCTGGGCATCAACGCGTTCCGCGGCGGCGGATGGTTCTCCGGCGGCTGGATCAGGGACGGCTACCAGTACGGGGCCGCGACCCGGGCCGACCTCGACTCGATCACCGCGCAGGCCCGGCGACTCACCCGGCCGCCCTACCACGCGCAGTACCAGGTGCTGGTCAGCGACATCTACGGCGTCAACGGCGGCCAGCCCTCGAACACCAGATATCCGTGCGACAACGGCGACTGCTCGAACTGGATCAGCTTCATCGACGCCACGGTGGGCGCCCTTCAGGGGTCAGGGCTCACGTTCTCCTACGACATCTGGAACGAGCCGGACATCTCCGTGTTCTGGACCCGGGGTGTCAACAGCGCCCAGTACTTCCAGATGTGGGACACCGCCTACCGGGAGATCCGGCGCATCGCCCCCGGGGCGCGGATCGTGGGGCCGTCGCTGGCGTTCACCCCGCAGCGCAACCCGGGGGAGTGGCAGACCTGGCTCGCGCACGTCAAGGCCGCCGGCACCGTCCCCGACATGATCAGCAACCACAACGAGGGTGACGTCGACGACCCCGTCACTGTCGCCCAGAGTCTGCGCAGCGCCCTGAACTCGGCGGGCATCGGTCCGCTGCCTCTGTCCTCGAACGAGTACCAGCCCGCCGACCGGCAGACCGCCGGCGTGACGGCCTGGTACCTGGCCCGGTTCGCGCAGTCCGGATACACCAACGCCATGCGCGGCAACTGGGTGTGCTGCGTCACACCGAACCTGACGGGAGTGCTCACCCAGAGCGGAGGCACCTGGCAGCCGACCGGCAACTGGTGGGCGCTTCGGGACTACGCCGACATGACGGGAACCCTGGTCGACACCTCCGGCCAGGCCAGCTCCACGGCCGTAGCCGCCGCCGAGGACTCCGCCACCAAACGCGCCGTGGCGCTCATCGGCGACTCCAACGGCTACACCGGGGCCGCCTCCGTGACATTCGACGGACTGTCCTCGGTGCCCTGGCTGACGAACGCGGGCAACGTCCATGTCACCGTGCACCGTATCCCGGACCAGGCCCCGCTGAGTGCGCCGCAGACCGTGTACGACCAGGACGTGAGCACCTCCGGCGGCTCGATCACCGTGCCGTTCACCTTCCAGGGCGCGCACGACGCGTTCGCCGTCCACCTGACCCCGGCCTCCTCCGGCGGCACGGGCTTCCCGGACGGCTACCACCAACTCGTCGTCGCCGACGACAGCCTGTGCGTGGACGTCTACGGCAACTCCACCGCCGCGGGCGCCGCGGTCGACCAGTGGACCTGCAACGGGCAGGACAACCAGCGGTTCCTGTTCGTACCGGCCTCCGACGGCTACGGCGAACTGCGCGCCCAGCACTCGGGCCAGGACGTGGCGGTCGCGGCCAGTTCCACGACGGCCGGCACCCCGGACACCGTGCAGCAGGCCCCCGGCACCGCCGCCAACGCCCTCTGGCTGCCCGTGCGCCAGTCGGACGGCTCGTACACCTTCCAGAACCGCAACAGCGGCCTGTGCCTGGACGTCCACGGCGCCGTCAGCACCCCGGGACAGCAACTGGACCAGTGGCAGTGCAAGAACGCGCCGGGCACCAATCAGGACTTCCTCGTCCGCTGATACCGCACCCGACGCGGATCCCACCGACCTGCGAAAGGAACCCCACCGTGTCAGCACTCAGACGGCTGCTGCGTCGCCTGCGCGCCTCGACGGCCGTGGCCACGGGCCTGCTCCTGGCCGTCGGCGGCCTTGTCGGTACCGTCGCCGCTCCGGCCCACGCCGCCACCTCGATCACCATCAACGGCGCGTCCGGGGGCCGGACCTTCGACGGCGTCGGCGCGATCAGCGGAGGCGGCGGCAACAGCAGGCTCCTGATCGACTATCCCGAGCCCCAGCGCGGCCAGATCCTCGACTACCTCTTCAAGCCCGGCTACGGGGCCTCGCTGCAGATCCTCAAGGCCGAGATCGGCGGGGACACCAACTCCACCTCCGGCGCCGAGCCGAGCCACCAGCACACCCGTTCCGACCTGAACTGCGACCGGGGCTACGAATGGTGGCTGATGGAGCAGGCCAAGGCGCGCAACCCGGACATCAAGCTCTACGGGCTCGCCTGGGGCGCGCCGGGCTGGATCGGCGGCGGGAACTTCTGGTCCACCGACATGGTCAACTACCTGATCTCCTGGCTGGGTTGCGCCAAACAGCACGGCATCGCCATCGACTACCTCGGCGGCTGGAACGAGCGCGGCTACAACGTCTCCTGGTACGAGCAACTGCGCAGCGCGCTCAACTCCAACGGCTACGGCAGCGTCAAGATCGTCGCGGCCGACTCGGACTGGACCGTGGCCAACGACGTCAACTCCAACTCGGCGTTCGCCGCCGCGGTGAGCGTCATCGGCACGCACTACCCCTGCGGTTACCGTTCCTCCCAGTCCAACTGCTCGGTGCCGTCGGCCGCCACGACGTCCGGCAAGCCCCTGTGGGCCAGTGAGAACGGCTCGGACGACTACAACGGCGGAGCCCCCGCCATGGCCCGCGGCATCAACCGCGGGTACATCGACGGCAGGATGACCGCGTATCTCAACTGGCCGGTCGTCGCGGCCATCACGCCGAACCTGCCGTACCCCACCATGGGCCTCGCCCTGGCCGCGCAGCCCTGGTCCGGCCACTACGCGATCGGCAAGAACACCTGGGTCATGGCGCACACCAGCCAGTTCACCGCACCGGGCTGGAAGTACCTCGACTCCTCCAGCGGCTACATCGGCGGCAACCGGAACAACGGCAGCTACGTGTCGCTCAAGTCCCCGAACAGCTCCGACTACTCCACCGTCATCGAGACGATGGACGCCGGCAGCGCCCAGACCCTGAACTTCGACGTCACCGGTGGCCTGTCCGGCGGAACCGTCCACGTCTGGTCGACCGACGTCAACTCCTCGAACCCGGCCGACTACTTCGTGCACAACGCCGACGTCACCCCCTCCGGCGGAGGCTTCAGCCTGACCGTGCAGCCCCATCGCGTCTACACCCTGACCACCACCACCGGGCAGGGCAAGGGCACCGCCACAGGCCCCGCCCAGGGCGCCATGAGCCTGCCGTACGGCGACACCTTCGACGGCTACACCACCGGTACCGAGGCGAAGTACCTCATGGACTGGCAGGGTGCCTTCGAGGTGACGGCCTGCGGTGGTGGCCGCGGCGGCAAGTGCGTGCGTCAGATGAGTCCGCAGAAGCCGATCACCTGGGACGCGCTGTCCGATCCGCACGCCCTGCTCGGTGACGTGGGCTGGAGCAACTACACCGTCTCGTCGGACGTGCTGCTGGAACAGCCGGGATACGCCGAGCTGATCGGCCGTGCGAACGGCCAGGACTACAGCAGCACCGGCGGTCTGAACGCCTACCACCTGAGGGTGAGCGACACCGGTGCCTGGTCGATCCTGAACTCGGGCACCAACGGGACCGTCTCCACCCTCGCCCGCGGGACGACCACGGCGCTGGGCACCAACCGGTGGCACTCTCTCGCCCTCACCTTCTCCGGGACCACCATCAGCGCGGTCATCGACGGTTCCACGGTCGGCTCCGCCAACGACCGCACCTGGGCCGGCGGACAGGTCGGCTACGCGACCGGCCAGGGCGAGACGGCACAGTTCGACAACCTCTCCCTCACCCCCGGAAGCGGCGGTGGAGGAGGCGGTACGACCGGCCCGATCGTCGGGACCGCCTCCGGCCGGTGCGTGGACGTGCCCAACCAGTCGCAGACCTCCGGAACCCAGGTGGAGCTGTGGGACTGCAACGGCGGCAGCAATCAGCAGTGGACGAGCACACCGGCCGGTGAACTGCGGGTCTACGGCAACGCATGCCTGGACGCGGCGGGCAGCGGCACCAGCCCCGGCACCAAGGTCGACATCTCGGGCTGCACGGGCGCCGGCAACCAGAAGTGGACGCTCAACGCCGACGGCACGATCACCGGAGCCCAGTCGGGCCTGTGCCTGGACGCCACCGGTGCCGGAACGGCCAACGGCACCCTGCTGGAGCTGTGGACCTGCACCGGCGCCGGCAACCAGAAGTGGACACGCGAGTGACCGGCCCCGGCCGAGACCGCCACCCCGTCACCTGACCCTGAAGGACCCCCACATGACTGCCTCCCCCCGCCCGATCAGCCGACGCCGCCTGCTCGCGGCGAGCGGCGCGGCCACGGCCGTAGGACTGCTGCGTTTCGCACCCCAGGCCGCCGCGACCGACGGCCCGGCCAGCTACACGGCGAGCTGGTCCTCCGTGGACCAGCACCCCCCGGCGCCTGCCTGGTTCAAGGACGCCAAGTTCGGCATCTACTACCACTGGGGTGCTTTTAGCGTCCCCGCGTTCGGCAACGAGTGGTATCCGCGCAACATGTACATCGGCGGTTCGAACGAGAACAAGCACCACATCGCCACCTACGGCGACCCCTCGGCGTGGCCGTACCACAACTTCATCGACGGCGCCCGCGACAAGGCCGGCACCTTCGTGCAGTTCGCGCCGAGACTGGCATCCCAGGGCGGCAGTTGGGACCCCGACGCCTGGGCCCGGCTGTTCAAGTCCGCGGGCGCCAGGTTCGCCGGCCCGGTCGCCGAACACCACGACGGCTTCTCGATGTGGAACAGCCGCGCCAATCCGTGGAACTCCGTCCAGCACGGCCCCCGGCTCGACCTGGTCGCACAGCACGCCCAGGCAATCCGCGCCCAGGGCCTGAAGTTCATGGCCTCCCTCCACCACGCCTACCACTTCAACGGCTACTACGACCACGTGCCGTCCCAGTCCGATCCGGCCCTGCGCATCCTCTACGGCCAACAGGGCACGGCGGCCGAGAACAAGCTCTGGTACGACAAACTGGTCGAGGTCATCGACGGCTACCAGCCCGACCTGCTCTGGCAGGACTTCGACCTGAACCTGGTGCAGGAGTCCTACCGGCTGCAGTTCCTCGCGCACTACTACAACCAGGCGGTCGCCTGGAACAAGGACGTGGCCGCGACCTACAAGGACGGCCTCGACAACAAGGGCGAGGTCTTCGACTTCGAACGCGGCGGCCCGGCAGGTCTGCTCACGCCCTACTGGCTGACCGACGACAGCATCTCCTCCTCCAGCTGGTGCTACACGGTGGGCATCGGCTACTACTCGACGCAAGCGCTGCTGCACTCGCTGATCGACCGGGTCAGCAAGGGCGGCACCATGCTGCTGAACATCGCCCCCATGGCCGACGGCACCATCCCCTCCGGGCAGCAGTCGATCCTGCTCGCCATGGGGGACTGGCTCGGACGCTTCGGAGAGGCGGTCTACGGCACCCGCTCCTGGTCCAGTTACGGCGAAGGCCCCACCAAGATGGGCGGCGGCTCCTTCAGTGGACCGGTGGCCGGCAAACCGCAGGACATCCGCTTCACCCGCAGCCAGGACAACAAGGTCCTCTACGCCACCGCGCTGGGCTGGCAGGGCGCCACCTTGAGCATCGCCACGCTGAACTCCAACCAGATCAACCTCAGCACCCTGACCGGCGCGCAGCTGCTGAACAACGCCGCCGGCACCTACGTCAACCTGCCCGCACCCACCCAGGACGCCTCCGGCCTGCATCTGACCATGCCCTCGGCGAACCCGCCGTTCAACGCCCTCGCCTACACCCTCAAGCTCACCTTCTCCGGCGAGATCCCCGTCCTGGGCGCACCCGGAGGCTCCACCACCTGGATGAAGATCGCCAACGTGACCAGCGGACTGGTACTCGACAGCGGGGGCAACGTCGCCTCCGGCTCCAGCCTCAAGCAGTGGAACTACGACGGCAGCGCCAATCTGCAGTGGCAGCTGATCGACCTCGGGAACGGTTACTACCGGATCATGAACCGCGCCAACGGCATGGCCGCCGACAGCTGGGGCAACTCCGCCAACGGCGCACCCGCCCGGCAGGAGGCGTGGAACGGCGGCAACAACCAGCAGTGGTCGTTGAACAGCCTCGGCGGCAACCGCTACCAGATCATCAACCGCGGCACCGGTACCGCCCTCGACGGCAGCGGCAGCACCGCGGTGGGGTCGACCACGGTGCTGTGGGCGCCGAACTCCAGCACCAACAACCAATGGACGGTCACCGGCGTGTGAAGCACGCCCCAGAACCGACGCGCTCAGACGACTGCACGTAGGAGATCCGGCGCTGCTCGCCGTACCAGGCCCGCGTGCGGTCCTCCAGCGCCTTGTTGTAGACGAGGCGGACGCAGCCGAACGTGCGGGACAGCTCGGCTGCCTGTTCGTCGGTGGGGTGGAAGCGGTACTTGAATGCCCGCTTGACCTGCTGCGTCACGTGTCACGCCGTATCAGGTTCCGTGTGAGCGGCGGGTGTCGGTCGGTGGACCGCGCACGCCGGTCCGCCCTGGCGGCGAACCGGTTTTCCCTGCCCCGCTCCGCAGGAGCTTCGTTTCCTCCCCCGGCCAAAGCCGGCGGTATCCACGAAGGAGAGCCCCGATGAAACACAAACCGCTCTTACTGCCCGTCGTGGCGGCGATGCTTCTCGTCCTGTCAGCCGCCGGCACCTCGTTCGGCAGAAGCGCCGCCGCACCCCCGTCGGCCACCGCCGCCGCAGGGTCGACGGCCGGCTGCGGCAAAGCCCCGGCCCTGACGAGTGGCAACCACACCATCCAGAGCGGCGGACAGACCCGTAGCTACATCCTCCGGATCCCCGCCGGCTACGACAACAACCACCCCTACCGGCTGATCTTCGGCTTCCACTGGCGCGGCGGCACGGCGGGCGACGTCGACTCCGGCGGAACCGACGGATACAACTGGTCCTACTACGGCCTGCGGCGCCTCGCGGACAACGCGAACAACAGCACGATCTTCGTCGCCCCTCAGGGCATCGGCAACGGCTGGGCCAATTCCGGCGGTCAGGACGTGGCCTTCGTCGACGCGATGGTCAGCCAGATCGAAGCAGGCCTGTGTGTCGACACCACCCAGGTGTTCTCCGCGGGCTTCAGTTACGGCGGTGCGATGTCCTACGCCCTCGCCTGTGCACGGGCGAGCGTCTTCCGCGCGGTCGCGGTCTACTCCGGCGCGAACCTGAGCGGCTGCAACGGCGGCAACCAGCCCATCGCCTACATGGGTCTGCACGGCCTTAGGGACAACGTGCTGCCCATCCAGTCGGGACGGGACCTGCGCGACACCTTCGTCCGGACGAACGGCTGCACCCCGCAGAACCCGCCCGAACCGGCCTACGGAAGCCTGACCCACATCATCACCACGTACTCCGGATGCCGGTCCGGCTACCCCGTCGTGTGGGCGGCCTTCGACGGAGCGGGCCACGACCCCGGCCCCATAGACGGTTCCACCGGTGACGGCTGGCGCACCTGGACGTCGGCAGCGGTGTGGCAGTTCTTCACCCAGTTCGGCTCCAGCACACCACCGCCACCGCCTCCGCCGTCCGGCAGCCAGGAGATCGTCGGCCAGCAGTCGGGGCGCTGCCTCGACATCAACAACTCCACCACCGCCAACGGCACCCAGGCACAGCTGTGGGACTGCAACGGCGGCTCCAACCAGCGGTGGACCCATACCGCCGCCGAGCAACTGATGGTCTACGGCAACAAGTGCCTGGGCGTGGGCCAGTCCGCGGGCAGCGGCACCCCGGCCGCGATCTGGGACTGCAGCGGGCAGGCGGACCAGCAGTGGAACGTCAATGCGGACGGCACGATCACAGCGGCACAGTCGGGACTGTGCCTGGACGCCAGCGGCCAGGCAACCGGCAACGGGACGAAGGTCCAGCTGTGGACCTGCACGGGCGGCGCGAACCAGCACTGGCACCTGCAGAACTGACAGAAGCGGCCGGGCACGGCACAAGCCGGCCCGGCCCCTTTTTTTCGCGCCGTGCGCCGGCAGGCCCGGCCCTGAGGACGACGGCTGCGGCGTCGATGCTCGGGCGCTGCAACCACTGGGGTGTCACCCTGGTGCGAGCGCGGCCGGGCTCGGGTTTCCTGTGGACATGCCGGGTCAGCACACCCACAGAAGAGAGGCCCAGCCATGACCGTCCCGCTTCCCGTGGTCTTCGTCCACGGCCTCTGGCTGCACAGCACCTCCTGGCAACCCTGGATCGACCTGTTCCGCGCGGAGGGCTACGACCCCTCCGCGCCCGGGTGGCCCGGCGACCCCGACACCGTGGAGGAGGCCCGCCAGAACCCCGAGAGCGTCGCCGGCTACGGCATCGACGACGTCGTGGAGCACTACGCGGCCCTGATCGAGACCCTGCCCGCGCGGCCCATCCTGATCGGTCACTCCTTCGGCGGGATGATCGCGCAGAAGCTGCTCGGCCAGGACCGTGCCGCGGCGGCCGTCGCGATTGACGCCGCGCAGATCAAGGGCGTTCTGCCGCTGCCGCTGTCCGCGCTCAAGGCGACGTTCCCGGTCTTCAGGAACCCGGCCAACAAGCGCCGGTCGGTCTCCCTGACCCCGGAGCAGTTCCGGTTCGCCTTCGGCAACGCTGTCCCGGACGAGGAATCGGCGGCCCTGTACGAGCGCTGGACCATTCCCGCGCCGGGCAAGCCGCTCTACGAGGCCGCCTCCGCCAACTTCAACCCCCACTCGCCCGCGAAGGTCGACACGGAGAACAGCGGACGCGGCCCGCTGCTGCTCATCTCCGGCGGCAAGGATCACACCGTGCCCGAGGTCGTCACCCGGGCCACCCTCAAGCAGTACCGGCACTCCGAGGCCGTCACCGACATCATCAACTTCCCCGACCGCGGGCACTCCCTGACGATCGACGGCGGCTGGCGCGAGGTCGCGGACGCGGTTCTGAACTGGCTGCGGAAGCAGAGCCTGGGGAGCGGACGATGACGTCGACCTCCCGGGGCACCACGAACCCCGGTGCCGACGCGGGCGTGGCCGGTCGGACCGTGGTGGTCACCGGCGCCGGGCGCGGCATCGGGCTGGCCGTCGTCGAGGCCTTCCTCGCGGCCGGCTCCCGCGTGGTCGCCGGATCGAGGGAACGTACCGAAGCCCTCGACGCTCTCGTGAAGCAGGGCGTCGAACTCACCGTCGTGGAAGTCGACCTCGCCACCCCCGACGGACCGGCCGCGCTGGTCGCCGAAGCCGTAGCGGTCCACGGCGGGGTCGACGTCCTGGTGAACAACGTCGGCGCGGTACGGCCGCGCATCGACGGCTTCCTGGCCGTGACGGACGAGGACTGGGAGTGGACGTTGACGGTCAACCTCATGGCCGCCGTCCGCACCACCCGGGCCGCCCTGCCACACCTGCTCGCCACCGGCGCGGGACGTATCGTCACCGTCTCCTCGGTCAACGCCAGACTGCCGGACCCGCTGGTCATCGACTACGGCGCCGCCAAGGCGGCGTTGACCAACTTCTGCAAGGCCCTGTCCAAGGAGGTGGGACCGCGCGGCGTGCGGGTGAACACCATCGGCCCCGGCCCGGTGGAGACGGCGCTGTGGCAGGGCGCGGACGGGGTCGCCGCCACCGTCGGCGAGTCCCGGGGCGTGGACCCCCGTGAGGTGGCGCGCGGCGCGGCGGACCAGTCGGTGACCGGCCGTTTCACCCGTCCGGCAGAGGTGGCCGATCTCGTCCTCTACCTCGCCGGTCCGGCGGCGGCGAACATCACCGGCGCCGACTTCGTCATCGACGGTGGGCTCGTCGAGTCCCTCTGACCCGCCGTCACGGGACTGCCGTCAGCGACATCGCCGCTCCTCGCCCAACCCCCACCTCCACCTCCACTGGAGTGACCAGTGAGATTTCGCCTGCCCCGATCCCGCCGCCTGGCGGCCGGGGTCATCGCCCTGGCCGTCGGCCTCGGCACGACCACCCTCACGTCCGCGGCCTCCGCCAAGCCGGCACCGTCGGCCGGTGAACGAATCCCCGCCGGCTTCAGCGAGCACAAGACCCGCGTCGCCGGAACCGGCATCAACTACGTGATCGGCGGCCACGGACCGACTCTGGTCCTGATCCACGGCTATCCCCAGACGTGGTACGAGTGGCACGGCGTCATGCCCGCGCTCGCCCGGCACTACACCGTCATCGCCCCGGACCTGCCCGGCGCGGGCCACAGCGACGCCCCGGCGTCCGGCTACGACAAGAAGACCATGGCCGCCAAGCTGCACGCACTGCTGGTGTCGCTGGGTAAGGACCACGAGGTGAACGTCGTCGGCCACGACATCGGCACGATGGTCGCCTACTCCTACGCAGCGCAGTTCCCGCACAGTGTCAGGAAACTCGTCCTCAGCGAAGCCCCCATCCCGGACCAGGACATCTACCAGCACCCGGCGCTGACGGCCCAGGGCCCCGGCGCATGGCACTTCGGCTTCTTCTCCCTGCGAACCGGCCTCCCGGAGAACCTGATCCAGGGCCGTGAGCTGGCCTGGACGACCGGCTTCATGCGCGGCATCGCCGTACACAAGGACGCCCTGACCCCGGACGACCTCAAGGTCTTCGCCTCCTACCTCCGCGACCGCGCGCGCCTCGAAGCGAGCTTCGCGTGGTTCAGGACCTTCCCGCAGGACATCGCCGACGACGCGCGGTTCCAGAAGAAGCCCCTGACCATGCCGGTGCTCGCGATCGGCGCCTCCGCCAGCCTCGGTACGTCCGTCGCGCAACAGGTACGCCGGTACGCCACCCATGTCACCCCGGCTGTCGTCCCCGACTCCGGCCACTGGATCTACGAGGAGCACCCGCAAGAGATGACCCACATACTGCTGCATTTCCTGGGGGAGCACCGATGACGTCAGGAGCGCAAGTGACGCGTTTCTTCCCGACCTTCGCGCCCACGGCCGAACGCGAACCCTTCTGGTTCCTCGGCGGCCAGGCCAGGATCCTGCTTCCCGGCACCGCGACCGACAACCGGCTCAGTCTGATGGAGTTCGCCGACCCGGTCGGCCACGCACCGCCGCACCACGTCCACGAGGACGAGGAGGAGGTCTGGTTCGTCCTCGACGGCGAGGTGACGTTCTTCGTCGGTGACCAGCGCCACGACCTGGTCCCTGGCCAGGTCGCCCACGGACCGCGCGGCATCCCGCACAGCTACCTGGTGCGCTCGCCGGAAGGGGCGCGGATCGCGGTGCTGTTCAGCCCGGCCTGCATCGAGGAGTACTTCAGGGCCAACGGCACCCCCGTCGCCGAAGCGGGAGACCTGCCGCCGGAGTTCGATCTCGCCGCGGTCGTGGCCTCCGCCGAGGCATTCCACCTGCGGGTCACCGGACCGCCGCCGTCCCTCTGACTGAGACCGCCCCGCAAAAGCAGGAAAGACGAGGAGAACAGCCATGACAGGCAACGAACCCGTCCGACCCCGCCAGGGCGACAAACGCCGAAGAAGACGGATGCTCACGACGCTGGCCGTCGGAACGCTGCTCGCGGTCCCGGCGCTGTCCGCCGCCACACCCGGCGCCTCACCCGCCGGCACGGCGTCCACGGCGAACGCCACGAAGGCGTCGGCGGCACCGAACTCGCCCAAGCCGACCGTGGTCCTGGTCCACGGTGCCTTCGCGGACTCCTCGAGCTGGGACGCGGTCACAGCACGGCTCCAGCGCCAGGGCTACCCCGTCATCGGCGTCGCGAACCCCCTCCGTGGCCTGGCTGACGACTCTGCCTACGTCTCCAGCGTCCTGGACACCATTCCGGGGCCGGTCGTCCTGGTCGGCCACTCCTACGGAGGCGCCGTCATCACCGACGCGGCGGTCGGCCACCCCCAGGTCAAGGCGCTGGTCTACATCGCCGCGTTCGCTCCCGACCAGGGCGAGTCCGGCCTGGAGATCCTCGGAAAGTACCCGGGCAGCAAGCTCCCGCCGGCGCTGACGGTCCGGCCGTTCCCGGGCGGGCAGGACGCCTACGTCAACCCTGCGGACTTCCGGCAGGTCTTCGCCGCCGACGTACCGGCCGGCAGGACCCGTCTGATGGCGGCCGGGCAACGGCCGGTGGCGCTGGCCGCCCTCGAACAACCCAGCAGCGCCCCGGCCTGGAAGAGCATTCCTTCCTGGTTCCTGGTCGCGGGCGCCGACCGCGCCATCCCTCCCGCCGCAGAACAGGCGATGGCTCTGCGCGCGGGTTCGCACACCGAGGTGATCCGCACCGCCTCGCACGCCGTCCTCGTCTCACACCCCGGCGCCACCGCACACATCATCGAAACCGCTGCCCGCGCCACCTCCTGACCCGGCATCAACGCTCTGTTCCAGCAATCCCCGAAGGGAAGCCGACATGCCCTACGTCACGGTCGGACAAGAGAACTCCACAGACATCGAGCTGTACTACGAGGACCACGGCAGCGGACAACCCGTCGTCCTGATCCACGGCTACCCGCTCGACGGCCACTCCTGGGAGAAGCAGCTGCCTGCCCTGCTCGACGCCGGACACCGGGTCATCACCTACGACCGGCGCGGCTTCGGCCGGTCGTCGCAGCCGACCACGGGCTACGACTACGACACCTTCGCCGCCGACCTCGACGCCCTTCTGACCCGGCTGGACCTCACCGACGCGGTACTCGTCGGATTTTCCATGGGGACCGGAGAAGTCGGCCGCTATCTCGGCACGTACGGCTCGCAGCGCATCGCCAAGGCCGCCTTCCTGGCCTCCCTCGAACCCTTCCTGCTCAAGACCGACGACAACCCCGGCGGCGTCGACCAGTCCGTCTTCGACGGAATCCTGCAGGCGGTCACGAAGGACCGCTACGCCTACTTCACCGGTTTCTACGAGGCCTTCTACAACCTCGACGAGACGCTCGGCAGCCGCATCAGCGAAGAGGCCGTACGGGCCGGCTGGAACGTGGCAGCGGGTGCGTCGGCGTACGCGTCGGTGGCCTGCGTGCCCACCTGGCTCACCGACTTCCGTGCCGATGTCGCCAAGATCGACGTACCGACGTTGATACTGCACGGCACGGGAGACCGGATCCTGCCGGTCGACGCCACCGGGCGGGCCTTCCACGCGCTGCTGCCCTCGGCCCAGTACGTCGAGATCGAGGCCGCCCCACACGGCCTGCTGTGGACGCACGCCGAGGAGGTGAACGTCGCGCTGCTGGCCTTCCTGAGCAAGTGACACCGTGTCAGTCGACGGCGGTCGCCGGGCCAGGATCGCCGATCGCGCCGGGGATGTGCTTGCGGGAGGTGATGCCGAGCTTGCGGAACACCTTGCTCAGATGGAACTCGACCGTCGAGGCGGTGACGAACAGCGTCGTCGCGATCTCCCCGTTGGTCAGTCCGGAGGCTGCCATGGACGCCACCTGCCGTTCCCTCGGTGTGAGATCGAACCGGGTCTCCTCCGACCGCCTGCGGGCCGTCGCCCCGGTGGCGAGCAGTTCGAGCCGGGCCCGCTCGGCGTACGGCACGGCGCCGAAGGTGTCGAAGCTCTCGTACGCGGCACGCAACTGCGTCCTGGCCTCGGAGCGCCGCTTGCGGCGACGGAGCCACTCGCCGAACAGCAGCCGCGCGCGGGCCTGTTCCAGAGCCAGCGGACTCTGCTGCAGCAGTTCGACCGACTCCTCGTAGAACTTCCCGGCGTCGTCGCCGTCGGCCGTCAGCGCCCGGCCGACGGCCAGACTGCCCAGTGCCCACGGGGTGGCGGCGAGCGGGGCGCGTTCCTCCAGCCGGGCCAGGACCGCGTTCGCGCCGGCTCGGTCGCCGGAACGGACACAGGCCTCGACGAGCAGCGGCAGGACGAGGTTGCCGCAGGCCGGGGGGTCTTCCTCGAAGACCGTTCGGGCGTGCTTCGCCGCCTGCCGGTAGCGGCCCTGCCCCAGCGCGGACAGGGTCAGTGCGTGCTGCGCCAGGAGTTGGAGCACGCCGTGGCCCATGCTCCTCATCCCCGCGGCCCGCCGGACCGCCGCGCGCAGTTCGGCCTCGTGGCCGGTCAGGGCGAACAGGTGGAGCCGGTTGATGTCTCCGCCACCGAGGAAGCCGGTGGCGGCGGCGATGTCGTCGAACTCGGCGTAGCGGACCTCCGCCTGCGTGAACCGTCCGTCCAAGAGGTCGTAGCGCGCCTGGACGAGCAGCGTGATGCTCAGCGCGAACAGCGCGCCGGTGTCGCGGTCGGCCGCCGCGAGGCGATCGGCGAGTTCGCGCCCGGCCTGGACCTCCCACAGATCGTCGCAGGCCATGGAGAGCATCACCGCGAAGGGGCTGTTCGCGTCACCGATCCCGCCCTCGCGTCGTAGTGAGTCGAGGGCGGCGCGCAGCGCGGGCGCGCCGCGTTCGTAGCCCTCGGCCATGCGACGGGCCAGAGCCTCCATCAGAAGATCGCGGCCGCCCCCGGTGGAGTGCGGGGTGCGCTGCCGGGCGGTGAGGGCGGCGGCCGCGACCTCGGTCGGCGACGTGCCCTGCGCACAGTCGTGGGCTACCAGGACGGCGTGCAGCGCCTCGCAGAGCAGTTCCCAGGTCAGCCCCGGGTCTTGCGGGCCCAGCCTGGCCACGGCGTCCAGGAGCATCGCGGGCACGTCGGCGACGGCGATCTGGAACATCTGTGCTGTCGCTCGTGTGCGCAGCTCGCGGGTGCGCAGCACCGGGCCACGGATGTCGGCCCCGGCGAGGTCCAGGGCGGTGTGTGCCGCGGGCGCGTCACCGGACATCAGATGCGCCTGTGCCGCGTCGAGGAGTCGTTCGGCGCGTTTGTCCGGGTCCTTGGTGAGGTCCGCGGCGCGGGAGAGAAACAGTGCTTGCTGGGAGTATCCGCCGCGGGAGCGGGCCCGCTCGGAGGCGGCTTCCAGGTCGTCGGCGACGCCGTCGTCCGTTCCCTCCGTGGCTTCGGCCCGGTGCCAGGCGCGGCGGTCGGCGTCGCGTACGGGGTCGCAGGCGGCGGCCAGTGCCGCGTGTGCCCGGCGCAGCTCGCCCGGTTCGGCTCCGGAGTGCAGCGTCGAGCGGATCAGGGGATGGCGGAAGGCTGTCGGCGTGTCCCGGCCGAGGATTCCGGCGGCGATCGCGGGCTGGACGGCGCGGGCCGACAGCCCCAGACGCCCGGCGGCCCGCCACATCATCCCCGTGTCGTCCGAAGGGGCCGTGGCGAGCAGGAGCAACAAGGTGGCGGTCTCGGGCGGCATGGTTTGGACCAGGCGTCGGAAATGGCCCTCGACAAGGCTGCTCACGGGCAGCGGATCGGGCAACGGGGCGACACCGGCCAGTTGTTCGGCGGCGAGGGCGTCGGTCAACTCCAGCAGGGCGAGCGGATTCCCGCCGGTACCGGCGACGATCCGCTCGGCCACCGCCGAGTCCACCCGCCGGGTGGCGAAGGAGAGCAGGATCCTGGCCTCCGGCTCCGGCAGACCGGTCACGGCGTGCCCGCCCAGCGAGTCGAACAGGCTGGTGTCCCCGAGTCCGTCCCGGAGGGCGATGATCATGCCCAGGGAGTCGGCATGCAGCCGCCGAGCGGTGAACGCCAGCGCCTCGGCCGATTCCCGGTCCACCCACTGCGCGTCGTCGAGCAGGAACAACAGCGGCTGGTCGGCGGCGGCCTCGGACAGCAGTGTCAGCGTGGCGAGCCCGACCAGGTAGCGGTCCGCGGGCGGCCCTGGGACCAGTCCCAGGGCCGCATCGAGCGCGGTCCGCTGCGGTCCGGGCAGCCGGTCCGTCCGGTTCAGGAAGGGCCGCAGCAAGCGGTGCAGTGTGCCGAAGCCGAGACCGGTCTCGGACTCGACCGCGGTCAGGCGGACCACGCGAAGTTCCGCGGCCTGCTCCGCGGCGTACTCCAGCAGCCGGGTCTTGCCGATCCCGGGTTCGCCGGTCAGGACCAGGACTCCGCTGAGGCCGTCGCGCACGGCGGCGAGAAGCCGGCCGATGGCTTCCCGTTCGGCCCGGCGGCCGACCATCGGCGGCCCGGGTGCACGGTGGACGCCGTTCCACGCCATGGGACCGATCCCCTCGTCGATGTTCTGACGTGGGGAAACGCTACGAGCGCCGTGCCGGCGGAAGCGAGCGTCATGTGACGGTCGTCAGCGCAGTGCGCTGACCACCGTGCGCAGCTCGGCACGCGAGACCACGCCCAGCTTGGGGAAGATCCGGTGCAGATGCGAGCTGACGGTGCGGTGCGAGAGATACAGCCGCTGGCCTATCTCGCGGTTGGTCAGGCCGTCGGCGGCGAGCTGGACGATCTGCAGTTCGTGGGCGGTCAGCCGGTCCCGGGCGTCGGGGGCCCGACGGCGGCTGGTCTCGCCCGAGGCGCGCAGTTCACGGCGGGCCCTCTCCCCCCAGGGGATCGCACCGAGGGCGTCGAACATGTCGCGCGCGGCCCGGAGATGGTCGCGGGACTCCACACTGCGCCGTCGGCGCCGGAGCCATTCGCCGTAGGCCAGGTGGGTACGGGCTCTGATCAGCGGCCAGGCGCCGAGGTCGGCGCTCAGCGCGCCCGTGAAGAGCGGATCGGCGTCCTCGTCGGCGGCCAGCAGCGCCCGGACCAGGCGCAGTTCGGCGTGGAGTACCGGCGCGGAGGTCACCGTGGCGATCTCCTCCAGCTCCGTCACGACCGGCAGTACGGCCTCCAGCCGCCCGCAGTGCGTCGCCGCGTCGACGAGGTCACCCACGGCGGTCAGTCGCAGGGCGACCTGGAACGCGGGATCGGCCGGATCGTGGAGCCGGCGCAGATGACCGAAGGCCTCCTCGAATCGTCCCGCTCCCGCCGCGGCCAGCCCGCGTGCCATCGATGCGGTGGCCAGCACCGGACGTGCCCCGGCCGGCAGCCCGATGCCCTCCGCCTCCTCGGCCAGCTCCAGGGCGGCATCCACCTCACCGCGCAGTGCGGCCAGCTTGGCCGCGGTGGCGGTCATCAACGCGTACATCATCGTCTGGCTGGTCTCGCGCGCCAGCCGCCGTGACTCCTCGGTCGCGGCGATCGCCGCGCCGAGATCGCCGACCACGAGCGCGCTCCACGCGTCCGCACCCACCGTCCGGGCCAGCAGGCCCAGACGTCCCTGGGCGCGCAGGGGCGCACCGCCCGCCGCGGAGAACGCCCGCGCCAGGTCGAAGCCGCCGACGAGGAGTGAGGCGGTACTGAGCATGCGGTAGGAGCGGCCGTCGTCGCCCTCCTTCAGGGCGATGTGCCGGGCCCGGTCCAGGACGAAGGTGCCGCGGTCGACCGGGGCGGCGTAGGCGCAGATGGCCAGGCGCCACGGATCGAGTTCATCGAGCTCCAGCCGCTCCACCGCCTGCAGGACCGCTCGGCGGCCCTCCGGCCCCGGGTCGGACCAGAAGCACAGCTGCGCGGCGCTCCACAGGATCCGCAGCGCCAGCGCCCGGTCCTCCACGGCCATCTCCTCGGCGAGCGCCGTCAGTGAGTTGGCTCCCGAGGCGTGACTGTGCAGTCCCTCGTCGAAGCTGCCGCGCAGCCAGACGACCGTGGCGTGCTGCCGCCGCGACAGCGGCCCGGTGAGAGCCTGGTCCAGCAGCCGGGTCACCGTCTCGGGCCGGCCGAGTTCGACGGCGAAGTCGGCGGCACGCAGCAGCCGTTCCGCCCGGCGGTCGGCGTCCTCGCTGAGCACGGCGGCCTGTTCGAGGGCCGTGACGGCCGCCGCGATGCCGCCACGGTGCGCCGCGCGGTGTGCGGTGTCCTCCAACGCCGCGGCGACGGCTTCGTCCGGGTCGTGGGCAGCGGCGGCCCGATGACGCAGCTGGCGGTCGGGATGCTCGTCGAGTACGGCGGCGAGGGCGGCGTGCGCGGCGTGGCGGACGCCGGTGGGCATGGTCTGGTGGATCGCCGACCGCATCAGCGGATGCCCGAACGACAGCTCCGTACCGACGACTTGGACGAGCCGAGCCCGTACGGCAGGGTCGAGCTCCGCGGTTCCGGCCGTGACGCCGGTCAACTGCCGGGTCGCGCGGTAGATCTCGGGGAGTGACGAGCTGTCGTTGAGGGCCGCGATCCGCAGCAGACTGCGGGTGATGTCGGGCAGGGTCTCCAGACGGTGGGTGAAGGCCCGCTCCAGCCGCTCGGTGAGCGGTAGTTGCGACAGGTGCGGATCGGCCAGCGCGCCGAGGGTCCGGGAGAGCTCGGTCAGGGCCAAGGGGTTGCCTGCCGCCTCGGCCAGCAGCCGCCGATGCGCGCTCGGCCGCAGCTTCGGGGCGCGGTCCGCCAGCAGCTCCCGGGACTGCCCGTCCGTGAGCGGTCCCAGGGGCAGGGAGGTGAGTTCGTCGGAGTCCAGCCGCGACCGGTAACCCTCCCGTGCGGCTCCCACGATGACCACCGCCTCCGTACCGATCCTTCGCGCCACGAAGGCCAGGACGCTGGCGGTGGCGTCGTCGAGCCACTGGACGTCGTCGACGAGAACCAGCACGGGCACGAGCGCGGCCGCGTCGGCCAGGAGATTGAGAACCGCCAGACCGACCAGGAAGACGTCGGGAACACCGGCCTCGGCGTGCCCGAGAGCGGTGTCCAGGGCCTGTTGGTGCGGTGCGGACAGCTCGGCGGCCGAGGCGGCCAGCGGACGCAGGACGAGCTGCAGACCGGCATAGGGGATGTCGCTCTCGGCTTCGACACCGCTGGTGCGCAGCACACGGTAGCCGAGCCCCTCGGCGAGGTGGGCGGCCTCGGCGAGCAGCGCCGTCTTTCCGATACCGGGCGCCCCGCGGACCAGCACCGCGTCCTTGTGGCTCCGCGGCTCGGCCAACAGCCGACGCAACAGGTCCAGCTGGTCGTCCCGACCGATGAGCTCCACGTTCCCCCCATCAGACCGGGTCGCCGGACGCGGTCTGTTTGAAAGGTCAGACTACTGCGCCGCGTCCGTGGACCTGAACGAAAAGCCAGGCCGCGACGGCCTGGCCCCCACCCCCCAAAGGCCCGTCCTCCCAGGACACGAGCCGGTACGGGACATTCGTCAGCCGAGCCTGTGCAGCACGTCGGCGACGGCGGCCCGGTACGTCCTCAGCGCCCGCAGCCCCGCGGTATGGCGGTCACGGTGTCCGGCGATGTCCGCGGTCTGTTTCCGCGCCCGCACGGCGTGCCAGAGTTCGGCCGCGTGATGGCGGCGCTTGCAGGCGGCGTCCGCGGTGGCGGTGGCCCGCGCCGTATGCCGGGTGTTGCAGGCGCGGGTCGCGCTTGCCGGCCTTGTCGACCTGGATCTCCCGGGTCTGGGCGCAGGCGGGCGGCATGACCTGGCGGAGGGTGGCCAGGGTGCGGGCGGCGTCCTCGGCGACGGTGGTGCCGGTGTTCGCGGTCTGCAGGATCTGGTCGGGTCCCTGTCGGCGGACCCCACGATTGAGTGCGTTCACCGGCATGCTGCCGGGGTCCGCAATCCCGCGACAAAGGGTCCCCGCCGGTCGGGTGGAGTGGCGGCGCACCTCGATCCCCCGAACGGCCTGCCAGGGCGCGACAGGCACCGGGGGAGGGGCTCCCATGGAAGACATGTCCCGACCCAACGGCGCACACCCGCGCTCACTTCGCTCCGCCGCGGCCCTGGGCCTGGTCGCGGCCCTGGCCGTCGGCTGCACCGCGGCCGATGCCGACACCACCGTCGCGGGCCGTGCGGCCGTCGGGACGTCGCCGCTGCCCACCGTTCCACCCGCCCAGCCGCCGGCACAGCTCACCCGGGTCAAGGTCGAGACCGCGGTGAACCGGCTGGACGCGGTCGTACGGGACGCCATGCACCGCACCGGTGTGCCCGGAATCGCCGTGGGTGTGGTGTACGACGACAAGGTGATGTACCTGAAGGGGTTCGGCGTGCGGAAGGTGGGCACGAAGGACCAGGTCGGAGCGGACACGGTCTTCCAGCTCGCCTCGGTCTCCAAGCCCCTTGCCTCCACCGTGGTGGCCGCGGCCGTGGGCGAGAAGACCGTGGGATGGGACGACCCGGTCGTCAAGTACACCCCCGGTTTTGCGTTGAAGGACCCGTGGGTCAGTCGCCATGTCACGCTGGCCGACCTCTTCTCGCATCGCAGCGGACTGCCCGACCACGCCGGCGACATCCTGGAGGACCTCGGCTACGACCGCTCGTACATCCTGGACCACCTGCGCTACGAACCCCTGGCCCCCTTCCGCGCCCACTACGCGTACACCAACTTCGGGCTGACCGAAGCCGCCGTCGCCGCCGCGCGGGCGGCGGGGACGAACTGGGAGAAGCTGTCCGCCGACAAGGTGTACCGGCCGCTGGGGATGGACTCCACCAGTTCTTCGTTCGCCGACTACGAGAAGGCGGGCAACAAGGCCTCCCTGCACGTGAAGACGGGGAGCACCTGGCGCGCCGCGTACGTACGTGACCCGGACGCCCAGAGCCCGGCGGGCGGTGCCAGCTCCACGGTCCGGGACATGACGAAGTGGCTGCGGCTGCAATTGGGCAACGGCAAGTTCGAGGGGCGGCAGGTCGTCGACGCCGCCGCTCTGGAGGAGACGCACGTGCCGCACATGGTCTCCGAGCCGCCGCACTCGCCCGCTGGCAGGACCGGGTTCTACGGGCTCGGCTGGAACGTGAGCTACGACGACCAGGGCAGGCTGAAGCTCGGCCACTCCGGCGGCTTCGCGCTGGGGGCGGCCACCAACGTCGCCCTGCTGCCCTCGGAAAAGCTCGGCATCGTCGTCCTGACCAACGGTGAGCCGATCGGTGTGCCGGAGGCGATCTCCGCCACGTTCCTCGACACCGCGCAGACCGGCGGGCCGACCGTCGACTGGCTGAAGTTCCTCGGGCCGATCTTCCAGCAGACCCTGCAGGGGGAACGCTCGGAGGTCGACTACAGCAAGCCCCCTGCCTCGCCCGCACCCGCCAAGGCGAACAGCGCCTACACCGGAACGTACGCCAACGAGTACTACGGCCCGTTGACCGTCAGCGCCCAGGGGAACGAACTCACCATGCAGATCGGGCCCAAGAAGCAACGGTTCGTCCTGGTCCACTACAACGGTGACATGTTCAGCTACCGCACCACCGGCGAAATGGCCGTCGGCCTGACCGGCGTGACCTTCACCGTCGGCTCCGGCGGACGCGCCGACAAGGTGCGGGTCGAGAACCTCGACACGAGCGGTCTCGGCACCTTCACGAGGAACGACTAGCTGTTCTGTCTCGGGAGGTTGTGGACGGGGCGCAGGAGGCCGTGTGGCCTGCATCCGCGCCAGCAAGGTTCCGGCAAGGTTCCGACAAGGCTCGCTGCCCATTGTCGTCCTGTGCACCGAGGCGACCACGCCTGCCACAGGCGCGGAAGGTCCCGCCGGCGCACGGCCCTGGCGCATCTGCGCGAGGGGCGTGGGACAAAGGGAGAGGGAATCAATGCGGACGACACGACGGGCGAGGCTGGCTTCGTTGACGGCGGTGGCGGCGCTCGCCGTCCCGGCGCTGGTGGCGGGGGGCACAGGAACGGCGTCGGCGCAGGTCGCGTCGAAGACGGCCGCCGCCGAGGTCGAGTGCACCGGCTTCACCAACGTGAGTGTCGGTGGCGGCTGGTACCTCCATGTGCCGTCGGCGGGCTCGGGAAACTACAACTGCGTCGTGGCCCGGGGGATGAACGGCATCCCCGTACTGGTCGTGCAGGAGAGCCTCAACACCTGCTTCGGCCAGCACATCGCGGAGGACCGGGACTTCGGCGGCAACACCGAGCAAGCGGTGAAGAACGCCCAGACGAAGATCAACCAGAGCTGGAGCGCCGCCAAGCTGAAGGTGGACGGTCGTTTCGGCCCCAAGACCAGCTCCTGGTTCGTCTTTGAGGCATACGACTACAGCAACGGCGAAAACGGCAGCCACACGGGCTTCTGCTACAGGCGTCCTTGACGTGTCCGCACGGCGGCTCAGCGGACGTTGAGCAGTACCTACTCAGGATCCGGCCGGCAGGCCGAGGCGGCGCATCCGGGCGCGGACGCCGTCCGAGTCCGGCACGCCGAGTTCGTTGAGGATGTCCGCCGCGCGGCGCGCGGCCCGCTGGGCCGCCGTGGCGTCGCCGGCGGCCCGGTGGCTCGCGCTGAGGTGGGCCAGCACGTCGGCCTCGAAGTAGCGGTCCCCGAGACCGTGGAACAGCGCGACGGCGTTGTCGTAGCAGGCCGCGGCCCGGCGGTGGTCGCCCAGGTGCTGGTGGGCGTAGCCGAGACTGTCCCAGGTGTCCGCCTGTCCGTCGCGGACGCCGAGTTCGGTGAAGAGCTCCAGCGCCTGTCCGCAGAACGCGAGGCACTGCCGGTGGTCGCCGAGTTGCGCGTGGTACCAGCCGACCGAGTTCAGGGCCCGGGCCTGCCCGGTGCGGTGGCCCAAGGAGGCGTACTGGTCAAGGGCCTCCCGGGCACAGGCCAGCGCTTCGGGGTAGGCGTCCCGCCGGGCGTGCAGGCGGGCCAGGTCGAGGTGGGTGTGGGCCAGCTCGGTTCGGTCGCCGAGGGCTTTGTGGAGATCCAGGGCACGGGCCAGGTGGGTGAGCGCGTCGTCCAGCCGCGTCAGGCGGGTGCAGGCGCGGCCGAGGCCCCTGTGGGCGTCGGCCTGCCCGGCGGCGGAGGCCGAGCGGAGAGCGGTGTCCAGCGCGGCCTGCTGGGCCGTGGCCCAGTCGGACCAGTGGCCGCGTCGCTGCAGGAACGTGGTCAGGGCGCGGGTCAGCTGCCAGGTCGGGGCGTCCGGTGTCCGCGTGGTGGTGCCCGACCGGTGCACCACCGCGAGAAGCACGGGGTGCTCGGTTGTGAACCAGGCAAGGGCCGTCGGGTGGTCCGCGGCGTGTTCGGGGGAGACGCCGGGGACCACGGGCGGCAGCGCGACCGGGTCTCGGTGTGGATCCAGCATGCGGTCCGCGGAGTGGGCGGAGTGCAGGTAGTGGCTGAACAGGCGGTCTTCGGCCGCTTGCGTCTCGCCGGCGGCGTTCACGGTGTCGGCGAGTTCGGCGGCGTACATCCGCAGCAGGTCGTGGAGTACGTATCTGCCGTGCGAGTGCTCTGTGACCAGGCAGCTGTCGGCCAGCGCGGTCAGTAGTCGGCCCGCGTCCGGGACGGGGATCCCGGCCAGGCTCGCGGCGGCGGGCACGCTGATGTCCGGGCCGGGGTGTACGCCGAGCAGCCGGAACATCCGGGCGGCCTGGGGGCTCAGGGTGCCGTACGACCAGGAGAACACGGCCCGTATGTCCGCCCGCGAATCCTCGCTGCCGAAGCTGTCCAGCCCGGATGGGGAGTCCTGGGCGTCCCGGAGTTCTGCGGCGAGCCGTGCCAGGCCGAGACCCGGCTCGATGGCCGCGCGGGCCGCCACGATCACCAGGGCCAGCGGCAGCCGTGCGCAGCGACTCACGATCTCGTCGACCGCCAGCGGTTCGGACATCACGCGCTCGGCCCCTGTCCGGCGGGCGAGCAGCCGACGGCACTCCGCCGCGGGCAGCACATCCAGGACAAGACTCCGGGCGCCTTCCAGGGCGATCAGGCCGGAGAGCCGGTTTCGGCTGGTCACCAGGGTGAAGCACCCTGGACTGCCGGGCACGAAGGCCCGTACCTGTTCGGCGTCCCGTGCGTTGTCGAGTATCACCAGCATCCGGCGCCCCGCCAGCATGCTCCGATACAGCCCGGCCTGGGCCTCCGGGCTGACCGGCATGTGCTGGGGGAGCACACCCAATGCCTCCAGCAGCCGGGGCAGGGCCTCCGCCGGGGTCACGGGTGGCCGCGAGGGCTCGAAACCATGGAGGTTCACGTAGATCTGGCCGTCCTCGAACCAGTCGGCCACCCGGTGCCCCCAGTGGACGGCGAGAGCCGTCTTCCCTACGCCCGCGGTCCCGGAGAGTGTCGAGATCACCGCCACCGTGGGGCTGCCGATGTCGTCCGCGAGGATCTTGTCGAGCTGGGCCAGTTCTTCCTGCCGGCCGGTGAAAGCCGGTACGTCCAGGGGCAGGTGCGCCAGAACCGGCGCGGACCGCGGACGGGCCGAAGGCGGCGGATCCGTGGCCTCGGGCGGCCGGGGGGCGCCCTGCAGGATCGCCTGGTGAAGTTGCCGTAGCTCGGTCCCCGGATCGGCGCCCAGTTCGTCGGCCAGCCGTTTCCGGGTCTCGGCGAAGCACTCCAGAGCCTCGGACCCGCGCCCCGCCTCATGCAGTGCCCGCATCAGTACGGCGACCAGCGGTTCCACGAGGGGGTGTTGGTCGACCAGTTCGGGCACGCGGTCGATCACCACCGCGTGGTTGCCCACTGCCGTCTCCGCGTTCGCCCAGGCGGTGACCGCGTCCAGCCGCTGCCGTTGCCAGGTGTCGCGCATCCGCGTCGCCCACTCCCCGGACAGTCCGGCGAGCGGCTCCCCGCGCCACAGGTCCAGGGCCTCACGGAGTGTCGTCACCTGCTCGGCGTCGCTCCGGCCGGCCCTGCGGGTGTCGGCGACCAAGCGATGGAACCGGTGCAGGTCCACGTCTTCGGGGTCGGTGTCCAGCACGTAACCGCCGCTGCGCCGCAGCAGGCCCGGCGTCCGCACGGACCCGGCGGCCGCCAACCCCCGCCGAATGCGGGCCACATGCGCGTACAGCGCCTGGCGCGCCCCCTCCGGCGGATCGTCACCCCACACACGCCTGATCAACGTCTCGATCGGCACCGCGCGGCCGGCGTCCACCGCGAGCGCCGCCAGCACGCTCCGCCGCTGTGGGGGACCTGTGTCGATCGGACCTTGACCCCATAACTCGACGGGCCCGAGAAGTCTGAACGTCACCACGGCAACCCCCGGCGATCAGACGCGGACACGCTCCGCACCTTCCCCTGGCCGGTGATCCCCTTCACCGGCATCGCCCTGGCGACACATCCCAGGCACCAGGCCACGACACACGCTACGCGCGGGTAAGACAGCCCCACAAGCCTCAGCCCAGCCAGGTCTTCTCCAGCACCTGGCCGTGCCACCGCCCTCAAGCCGGGCCGAGGGCCGCGAGGTGGTCAGCGGCCCGATATGCGCCCACTCTCGCGCTCGCGGTCGAGTCGAGTCAGGTCAGAGGCCAGGCCGGAGCTGTGCGCGTTCTGGTTCATCGGAGCGGATGCGATTTGAAGGCCGCCCTTCATCGCCGAGGTGGCCGCTTCCACGGGGTCGGGGTGTTTCCGCCGAGCGAAGTACGCGATGGCCACGTCCCTGAAGTGATCCTCGCAGAGCTTGCGAACTGTCCCGGTGGGCCGTTGTTCCTCGCCTGTGCAGCGGACGCACGGTTCACCGCGTATGAACATAACCTCGGTCATGATCATTCCGACCCACCGTTCCGTACGGTCAGTGAAAATCACTAAAAGTCACTGGCGAAAACCGTCACATGTCCATGCTGCGCCCGTACGGGTCACTCGGCTACCCCCGGGGCCGTCGCCGTTTGGCGGCGGCTGAGCGTGGCACCGGACCTGATGACTGAGCTCTATGGGGATGTGGTCCAGCGAGGTGCGGTGTCAGCCCAGGCGGTGTCCCAGGCGGCGAGGTTGTGGCGGTGGATGATCCGGCCGGCGACACCGTAGGCGGCGGCTGCGCCGGCGCGGACTCCGAGGGCGGCGCTGACGGCCCAGCCCGCGGCACGGCTGCGGATCTGGTCCGGGCTCAGGGGCGGGTCGGTGATCTTTCCGTCGGTGTCTGCCCAGACGCGGACGGTGGCGCCTTTGGGAAGGGCGGGCTGGACGTCGGTCTTCGCGGTGTGCGAGTGACCGCTGCGGTCGGTGAAGCGGACCTTGGCCGGATAGAGGGTCTTTCTCGCTTCGGCGGAGCCGGGTTCGGGATGGCGCCGGGTGTCCTCGAGGAGGACGGCAGTGGTCTGGTGGCGAGTGCCGGCCTGGTGCTGGGCGGTGCGCGTGTAGTGACGGTGAGCGGTGTCGCGGGCCAGGAGCACGGCGGCGAAAGTGGCGGCCGGTAGGGCCAGCGGCAGGGCGAGGCCGATCCATGCCTGGATCAGGTCGCTGCGGCGGCGCAGGGGGGTTGCGTCGCAGCCGCCAGAGCCTGACCGGTGGCGAATCCTGTGGCGGCAGCGGAGGTACGCGGCCGGGCATGTCTCCTCCTTTCGGCGGGGCTGCGACCGGATGCGGGGACGAGGGCGCGGCTTGGCGTGGCTGGGCGGGGAGTGGGACGGGGCCTGCGGTGGAGGGGTGGGTGTGGGCGGCTTGCAGGAGCTTGGCGGCGCCGCGCACGGCTGCGGTGTGAGGGGCCGCAACCACGTGCAGTGGCGCTGGTAGTGCTCCGGTGAGGCGACGGGTGATCTCGGGCCGCAGGGCGCCTCCGCCGGCCAGGAGGATGCCGCGCCGCAGGGCTTTGTCTTCCCCGTTCTGACGGCGATGGCGATGCCGACGGCCGGATGTGCGGCCGACGCGGCAAGCCTCCTCTGCCGCCGCCTGTCGAGCAGTTGGCCCAGGTGCCCGATCGGGGGTGGTGACAGCACCACCCCCGATTCTCTGTCATCCAACAGCGCGCAAAAACCGTTTGGTGGACCGACGCGACCACTGCTACGTTTCCCGAGGCCGTGCGACTGATTGAGGAGGTGGTACCCGTGAACGCAGTATCGACGTGGGTGCTCCCCTCCGGGGTCACGGTCGGGCGATAGGTCGTCCGGGAGCGCCGTTGTGTGCACTCCCGAAAGGCACGACCATGCATTTCACTTCTGAACGGCGCCTCGACGACGGCGTCCTCGAGCGCGAATTCACCCTCGGCGTGATCCCCGGCATCCTGTGGACACCCGGATCCGCTTCCGCACCGGTGCCGCTGATCCTGCTCGGCCACCCCGGCGGACTGCCGAAGATGTACCCCCGGCTGGCGGGGCGGGCCCAGCACTCCGCGGCAGAGGGTATCGCCACGGCCACCATCGAACTGCCTGGAAGCGGTGACCGGCCCCGTTCGGCCGCCGCCGAACGGGCCCGAGCCGACCTGCGCCGGGCGCTGAAGGCCGGCGAGCCAGTCAGCGAAGAGATCATCGACGCCCTCGTCCTCCCGCTGGTCGAGAAGGCGGTCCCGGAATGGCAGGCCGCCCTGGACGCGCTGCTTGCGCTGCCCGAGATCGGCGGCCCGGTCGGCTACTCGGGAGGAGTGATCTCCGTCGGCGTCCGGCTGGCGGTGGTCGAACCGCGCATCGTGGCCGCCGGTCTGTTCGCCGGGAGTTTCATCCCTCGCGCCATGTTCGAGGAGGCCCGCCAGGTCACCATTCCGCTGCACGTCCTGCTCCAGTGGGACGACGAAGGCAACGACCGGCAGGCGGCCCTGGACCTGTTCGACGCCTTCGGCTCCAAGGAGAAGTCCCTGAACGCCAATATGGGCGGCCACACCGGCGTCCCGCAGTTCGCAGGGGAAGCCGCGGCCAGGTTCTTCACCCGGCACCTGAAGTGACGTCGGGCAGTCAGGCCACCTGATCGTGCCGCGGGCCTCTGCCAGTTGGGCAGGGGCCCGCGGTTTCGATGTGATCAGATGTCGCCAGGAGAATCCGATGTGATCAGATGTCGCCAGGAGAAAGGGCATGGCAATGGACGAAGACGAGTGCCTCGACCGCTACGGTCTGCACCCTTTCGGCGTGGGTCTCGACGAGATTCGCGGGCTGCTCCGAAAGCAGATCCGGCTGGAACGGCAAGCTCAAGGCCACGGCGACACCGAGCTGATGAAATTGTGCTGCGTGCAGTTGTTCAACGCCGGCAGTCTCGACGACGTCCTGCTCGTCTGGGAGGCCAAGTCCGCCAGCATGGACGCCGCCTGCTCGATCGACATCCAGTTGTTGTGCGGCAGCGGACTGGCCAGAACCAAGGAATACCTGTTGTCGCAGCGTCTACCCGAAGCCGATGCGGCGCTGCAGCGATTGGTCGACTGCGAGAAGGCCGGCGACTTCGATGACTTCTCCGTCGAGGGACAATCCGCCCAGTACGCCGCCTACTACACGCCGTGAAGCACAAGCGGGCAGCTCAGAGTGATGCGATCCAGGACGCGAAGTCCACGGACTCGACTTCGAAGTCTTCAGGACCCAGGTCGCCCAAGTCTGAGGAGAACACGGCCGAGTCGGGATCGTCGGCACGCAGGAGGAACCCGCGGCCACCACTGTCATCGCCGATGAGAAGGAAACCCGGTGCGTACCGCGCAACTTCGTAGGTGGTGTTGCGTTCGCCGATACAGCCGGCTGAGTAGACCGTCACGCCGGCATCACTCATCAAGCCGTTCGTCACCTCCCACAAGGCCACCAGCGGAGCGGGAAGGCTCAACGCAATCTCGGCCTGAGCGCGGGCCACATCAGCCGCCGTGGCCGCCGTCGACCCTGGTACCGACTCTGTCATGTCGACGTCGCTCCTCCACCCTGGCGGACTCGCGGCCCCGGATTCCCGAAGCGCGGCTGCCACATACAAGCACGGGAACGGACACTGCCACCCAGGCCGCACCACTACCTACACGACGGTGGCTGTGACTGGCCATGCCCCGCGGTCCAGCAGATCGAGGACGAGTGCGGCGATGTTCCACGCGTCGTCCTCGCCGCGGTGATGGCGTCCCTCGAGCGGCAGTCCGGCGATCTGCAGGGCGTGGTCCATGCCGGGCTTCCTGCGCAGCCCGTAGGCCGTGGCGAATACGGCCTTGGCGTTGCTGTGGGTGCGCTCAGTCGGATAGCCGAAGGGGTAGGCCACTCCGTCGGCCTGACTCTGCCGAGCGAACTGCCGACGGTCGTACTCGCCCCAACTCGTCCAGGGGCGTTCGCCGGCCCCGTACTGCTCGACGAGGATCCGGCAGGCCTCGGCGAAGGTGACGCCCTGTTCCACCTCGGCTTGAGTCAGTCCGGTCAGCTCGGTGCAGAAGTCGCTCACCGTCGAGCGGGTGGGCCGTACCAGAACACGGTGCCGGGATACACGGCGCCGTGCCGGCACGTCCACGACGGTGAGACCGATCTCGATGATCTCGTTCACGGAGCCGGGAGGCGGCCGGCCATCCCAACAGGTGGCTTCCACATCAATGACGTTCAGCAGGGCGGATTGGGGGCGCATGGGACCGAGGGTAGGGACGCGAGCCCGGATCCAGCACGCGAATTTCGGGGCGTCGGTGCACCCGCCCGATCCATACGCAGGGGGAGCGACGCCTGGTCCGGCGGTGGCAGGCAGCCGCAGCTCAGCGGCGACCTGCGACTCCTGGGTCGTGGTTTTGGACGCTGAGGTGTTGTACGGCCCGTAGTCGCTCTCACTCAGAGCTGAATGCTCTGTCGACGCTCAGCGTGTCCTCGTAGAGGTGCATGCGGACGATCTCGCCGTCTTCGACCGCGAGGTGCATGGCCGACGGCGTGGTGAACTCCTTGCCGGTGGCCGCGACGGTGTGCGTGAAGACGCCGAGCAGTATCACGTCAGCGCCGTCGACGATGATCCGTTCCAGCACGACCTTGCTCTTGCCGGGTACGAAGTGCGGCCACATCGTGGTGAAGTACGGCGCGACGTCCTCCCGGTGGGTACGGCGGCCGGTCCAGGGCAGTTCGTCGTTGCCGGGGACGTACCAGTCGATCTGTGCCGCGAACAGTTCCTGGATGCCGTCCTGGTCCTGCTTGCCGAGACGCTCAACGAACTGCTCGGCCACTGCCCGTGAGGTCCGGGTGTCTGTTGTCATTGTGCTTGTCCTTGTCTCTCGTACGTGTGTGGTGTGGGTGTGTGCCGCAGGCGCCTGAAACGTGGCGCCGCCGGTGACCCGGGTGAGCTAGGCGGTTTTGAGGACGTCCTGCAGGACGTCCTCCAGTGTGGTTTTCGCCAACTCCCTGCGGAGCGCGGCCTCGATCTCGTCATAGACGGAGGTCAGTGCCGGTCCGATGCCGTGACCCACGACGCACTCGGGGTCAGGCGTCGAGCGGTGCAGAGCGAAAATCGGCCCGGCGTCGATCGCGTCATGGACGTCGAGCAGGGTGATTGCCGACAGGTCCCGTCGGAGTGTCCAGCCCGCGCCTGTGCCTCGCCGCGAGTCTGCGAGGCCGGCTTTGCGCAGCTCGGCCAGGAGGCGGCGGATCACCACCGGATTGGTGTTGACGCTCGTCGCGATCTGCTCGGAGGTGGCGACCTCGTGACCTCGACGCTGATAGAGCCCAATCCACGTGAGGGCATGAACTGCGATGGTCAGCCTGCTGTTGGCGCTCACCTCGGACCTCGCTTCCCTCTACCCTTCCATCTCGTCGTAACAGTAGCAGTTACAACGGCACGGGCAAATCTCTGCATTACTCGACCCGAGCCGAGCGCCTGGACGTGCACGTGGATCCGGTCAAAGGCCGAGTCGGGAAAGCGCGGCCCGGCGTAGTGGGGCTGCGCTGTGCGACCTGGTCGTGCCCGGGACGAGTTCACCTTCGCCGCCCTGCAGGCGTTCTGTGTCCCCGGGGGCCACGGGAGTCGAAGTCCTCCCCGCCCGAGCGTGGCGCGGGGAACGGTGGGGCGAAGGGCCGCAGGCGGATGTGGGCGTCGAGGCCGGTGCCGGGTGCGGGGTGGAGGGTGATGGTGCCGCCGGAGGCGTCGACGAGGTGGCGGACGATGGGCAGACCGAGACCGGTGCCGTCGTGGTGGGCGTCGGAGGAGCGCCAGAAGCGGTCGAAGGCGCGCTCGCGGTCGGCGGCGTTCATGCCGGGGCCCTGGTCGACGACGTGGAGTTCGGTGCCTGGGGTTCGGTGGAGGGTGATGGTGGTGCCGGGCGGGGAGACGCGCAGTGCGTTGGCGAGGAGGTTGTCGATGATCTGCTCCAGGGCGCCGGGGATCGCCCACACCCGGCCGGCGGGCGGGCCGCTGATGTCGATGGCGACGTACTGCTCGGCCGCCAACGGCTCCCACATCGCCGCCCGTTCGGCGATGACGGCGTCGAGGTCGACCGGTTCCGGGGTGGTCGCGGTGTTCTCGAGGCGGGCCAGGGCGAGCAGGCCCTGCACCATCCGGCCGAGGCGTTCGACCTCGCCGACGGCCTCCTCCAGGCTGCCGTGGGCCTGTGGGTCGAGGTGCGGTTCGAAGTTCTCCAGACGCAGCCGCAACGCGGTCAGCGGGGTCTTCAGCTGGTGGGAGGCTTCCGAGGCGAACGCCTGCTGGGCCTTGAGCAGGTGCTGGAGCCGGGTGGCGGTGCGGGTGAACGCGGCGGCCAGGCGCCGCAGTTCGGGCGGTCCGGTGGTCGCGTCGGGCGGGTGGCTGAGCTGTCCGTCGGCGAGCTGGGTGGTCGCGGCCTCCAGGGTCCGCAGAGGACGGGTGATCCAGCGGGCCAGGCTGAAGCCGACCAGGGCGACCGCGGCGAGGATGCAGGCTCCGGCCAGGGCCAGGGCGCCCCAGATGCGGTGCACCCGGGTGCTGACCTGGTCCAGGGGATAGGTCAGGCGCAGGGTGCCGCGGACGAGGGTGCCGGACGAGCCGGGCATGGTCGCGGACAGCACATCGCGTCCGGCGCTGTCGGTCGTGGTGGTGACACTGGGCCGGTTGTTCAGCGCGCGGGCGATGTCCGGCTGGCCGGCGAGGCTGATGCCGGCGCGGCCGGCCGGGTCGGAGTCGGCCAGTACGATGCCCCGCTTGTCGGTGACGACGACGTGGCCGCCGGTGCGGGCGGCGTAGTCGCCGACCACGTCCGGCAGCGCGTCGAACCGGCTCTGTTCGATGTTCTCCTCGGTGACCTCGGCGAGCGTGGACGCGTCACGTTCCACGCTCTGGGAGGCGCGGGCGGTCTCGCCGCGGGCATAGATGTAACCGAGGGGAATCTCCAGGCCGGCCAGCACCAGCACGGTCAGGGCGAGGTAGCTCAGCAGGAGACGACGGGTCATCCGGCCGCCTCTGCGGCAGCGGCGGTGTGGTCGCCGGGGACGGTGAGGCGGAAGCCGACCCCGCGGGCCGTGGTGATCCAGCCCGGGTCGCCCAGCTTGCGGCGCAGGGCGGCCACGTGGGCGTCGAGGGTCTTGGTCGGGCCGAAGAAGTGCGGGTCCCAAACCGTGTCCATGATCTGCTGCCGCGAGTACACCGTCCCGGGATCGTCGGCAAGGAAGGCGAGCAGGTCGAACTCCCGCGGTGTGAGGGCGACGGGCCGCCCGTCGAGATGGACTTCACGGGTGCGGCGGCTGAGCGTCAGCGGCCCCAACGTCTGGGCGGTGCCGGCAGGTTGGTGCGGTTCGGGTGTTTCCGCGGCCTCGGTCGGCGTGTAGGCGGGGGCGCCCGAACGACGGATGACGGCGCGGATGCGGGCGATCAGCTCCCGTACCCCGAAGGGCTTGGCGAGGTAGTCGTCGGCGCCGAGTTCGAGCCCGACGATGCGGTCCGCCTCCTCGCCCCGCGCGGTGATCATGATGATGGGCACGGCGGAGCGGGCACGCAGACTGCGGCAGACGTCCAGGCCGTCCATGTCGGGCAGGCCGAGATCGAGCAGGACCAGGTCCGGTGCGGCCGTGGTGCCGGCGAGTCCGGCGGCGCCGGTGCGGACGTGGTCCACAGTGAAGCCGTAGCGTCCCAGCCCCTCGGTGAGGGGGCCGGCGATTCGGTCGTCGTCTTCGATGAGCAGCAGCCGCATGGCGCCAGGCTCGCACAGCTGTGCCAGGGGAGTTGGAGGGTTCACGGGAAGCCACCGGGGATGAGGGAAGACGTACGGGACGAGGGTGGACAAGCAGGTGCCGTCCGGCTGACGGGGACGGGAGGACGGCGTCAGCCGGGCGGCGGTGGCGGGCGGCGGTGGCGGGACGTCGGCGGTGCCGGCCGGGGAGTCAGCCGTCGGCGTCGTCGCCGTCCTTGCGTTCTTGGTCCTCACCGCGGTCCCGGTGCTCGCCCGTTCCCGGCGGCACGCCCTTCCGCATGGGTGTGGCAGTTGGGCGCGCGGCGCCGCCAGACGGCTCCGTGGTGACTGGCGCGGGAGGCGAGAGCAACTGGGCGGTGGGCGACTTCGGCACGGACACCTGGACAGTGCCACCGGGTCTGAGCGGGGAGGTGACCGCGTCGCAGACCGTGGCCAGCGCGCGCCCGAAAGCGCCCAGTACCCCGAGTGCGGCAACTGCCGTCAGGACGGACCGGTGTGGGATCGCCGTTCAGCATCAGCCGTCCGCGCTCCGTGCGGCCCGTGCTGTGGGCTCCCGAAGCCTCGCAGGCCCCTGCGGCTCAACACCCGCTTCCCCGGCGCCTGTCGGGGCCGGGCCGCTCGAGGAGGAGGAGTCGAAGGCGTCCTCCACGAAGCGGCCGCCTGCCTGCTCGGGCTCGGCCGGCATCGGGTTCATTCCCTTCTGGCGGGTCAGATCCCGGCCGTCATCCGGCGTCCTCGGTCTCCTCCGTGCCTTCCTTCTTGGTGTCGGTGACCTTGAAGGACTTGTCGAGGTAGACCTCGATCGAGGTTCCGTCCGCTTGCTCGACCTCCACCGCGTACATTCCGGGCTTCTCCGCGTCCTCCTCGGACTTCAGGACCGTGCCCGGGTACGCGGCCACCGCGGCGGCCTCCGCCTTGGTCTTGATGTCACCGGTCAGCGGCGGCTCCTTCTTGTCGTCGGTGTCGCCGCCGGTCTGGTCCGCCGCCTCGGCGCCACCCGCGCTCTGGGCCTGCTGCTGGGTGTCCGCGGCCTTGGAGGTGTCGGAGTCGGATCCGCCACAGGCGACCAGGGCGAACGCCAGCACGGCGACCGGAGCGGCGAACAGGGCACGACGGGGCAGAGCACGCATCAGGATGTCTCCAAACACTGGGAACGACTGGCGAGTTCGGAGAACCGTGGGAGCGGATCTCCGGGGGGACGACAACGACCCTAGAAACCCGCTGTTGAGAGGCAGCCCAGCAGATTGACAGGAGCAGACCAGCAGCGCGTCAATCTTTCGCCATCGGATGCTGTCTTGCCGAGCCCGCGCATCGGAGCCGCCGGCTTGCCGGCAGCACCAGCCGCGGCATCGGCCGGTCCGCCGAGTCCCAACACCACCAGCCGGCGGACTGCAGCGTCGCAGGCACCCCGCTGGACGGACGCGGCACCGCGAACAGTCGCAGCGGCTCCAGCGCCACCCGGCGGCAGCCGATCAGACAGACATCGAGGGTGCCACCCGATTCCGTGGGGGCCGACATGGCATGGTCTGAACATGTGCTGACGCGAGACGGTGTCCGGCTTGCCTGCCGGGACTGGGGCGGGTCGGGACACCCATCGTGCTGGTGCTCAGCGTGGCCGGTCAGGCGGGTGAACGGGACATGCTCACACGGGACTTGAGCTACCGGTATCGCCTCATCGTGGTCGACCAGCGCGGGCACGGCGCCCTCGAGCGCCACCCGCGGGACGTGTCCCGTGCCGCGTACGTCGCCGACGTAACCGCCGTGGTCGACCACTTGGCACTACGGCGGCCCGTCCTGGTCGGCCAGTCCTTGGACGGGCACACGGCCGTGCTCGTTTCAACGCGATTCGTGTGGTTCCCCATTGACATGGGTGAGACGTTGCAGGATCTGTCGTTCCGAAGGCTGTAGCGGGGGTTCGTCTGTCCGGGGCAGCGGTGGTCCGTTGAGGGTGGCGAACAGGGCTGCCGGGCGCAGCAGCCGCGATGCCGGGGCTTTCAAGCTGGTCACGTCCCACAGGGCCGCCGCGGCGTTGAAGGATCCGGTCGCGGCGCGGGTCAACCGGCGTGCGTAACCGGCGGCGAGCCGGTCGGCGATGGTTGCCTTCTCACCTCGGACGTCCGGGTACAGGACGTCCATGGCCACGGCGGTGGACCATGCGGTGTCGACGTGGCGGGCGGCGCTCACCAGGACGCGGCGGGACAGGCCGGGGGTGGAGATATCGCTTCGGACCAGTTCCTGGAACAGGTCATGCGCTCCCAGAGCGGCGACGGACATTCCCTGCCCGTAGGCAGGGTTGAAGGTGGCCAACGCGTCGCCGAGAACAAGAAAACGCTCCGGCCACACCGGGGACTTCTCGAAGTAGCGCCGGACGTTGCTGGTGCTGCGGCTGACCGCCACGTCGGTGAGGGGTTCGGCGCCGGAGATCAGCTGGCTGACAATCGGATGCGGAAGGCCGGCAATGTAGTCGAGGAAGCCCTGTGGGTCGTTCGGGGGCTCGCCTCCTCGGGTGCCGCCGGCACTGACCATCCACCGGTTGCCCTCGATCGGCAGGACCATGGCGCTTCTGCCGGGCCGGCCGCTGTAGGGATTTGCCTGGATCATGGTCAGGGGGAAGGACTCGGCACCCGGTGGTGTGCGGTAGATGCGGGTGGCATTGGTGAGGCCGGAGTCGATTTTCCTCTGTTGCACACCGCTGACGCCGATGGCTGTGAGCCACTCGATGTTGCGGGAACCGCGTCCGCTCGCGTCGATGACGAGGTCTGCCTCCACCTCGCTGCCCAGGGCCGGGTCGGCCCCGCTGATGCGTACACCGCGAATGCGCCGCGTGTCGCCCAGCAGCCCCTCCACCACCGCCTGATGGATGGAGACCTTGCTCGTCTGCTGCAGCAGCGTTTCGCGGACCACCCAGTCCAGCAGGCCCCGTGTACAGGTGATCATGCGGGAGGCATTCCACCGGTACCGGCGGAACCACCCGGCGTCGGGGGAGAAGGCCAGCATGCCGTTGGCCAGCGAGATCTCGTGTGCGCCTGCCTCGAAGAGGCGCTTGCGCACGTCTTCCCTGAACAGACTCTCCATCGCCATCCACCCGCCGGCCATGAGCAGGTGGGCGTGCTGTCCCTGGGGAACACCTCGGCGGTTTGCGGGACCGGAAGGAAGCACATCCCTGTCGAGAAGCACGATTTCCGCCTCGGGGACCGCACGGGACACTGCTGCTGCAGCGAGCAGCCCGGCTATGCCCGCTCCGATCACGACAGCTCTTTGCGACACAGGTTCTCCTTGTTGCGGTCGTACGTGTTCACTGTGCCCGTACGTGATCCGGTGCCGCATGCTGCGTCCCGCTCACGGCGTTTGCCAGTTCGACCAGATCTATGGTGAGGCGGAGCTTTTCCGGCGGATCGGCAGGGCCGCCGATCCGCCCCGATGCCCGGAGTATGCCATCCGTGATCATCGCCTTCTCCGCGGCGATGCGGGCCCTGTCGCGACTTTCGCCACGACCCACTGCGGCTGCGTAGGCGGTCTCGCCGACGCGCTGGTCGAGCTGAGCGGCCAACTGCAGCAGGGCGTCGCGGATGCGCGCTTCGAGCAGATATAGGCGGCGGCTGGGCAGTTGCCACCAGAACTGCCACCATCGAGGGGCGGCCTGGGGGGTGGTGGTGACATCTTTGACTGCGGTCCACAGGGGCAGCAGCGCCCGGTAGTTGACCAGGCTCTGCTTCTCCGATGCAGCCGCCGAAAGACGCGGAAGGACGAACCCGGCGGAGTAGATGAGCGCGCCGAGGGAAGCGGCGGGCGGCGCCACCGTCGTCGACAGGAAATCGAGGTTGTACCCGCACCACCGGGCCACGACCGCCGTGACTTTGGTCAGCTCGAATCCGAGGACGTCCAGGAGCAGGCCCGCCAGGATCAGCCGGAGTCCGACGCGGAGTAGACCGGTGACTTCATCGCGCGCCCACTTCAGACACACCACGCTCAGAACTATGGTGCTGGCCAGGTGCCCCAGGAGGTAGAGGACGATCATCTCCCGCATGTACGGGGTGTTGGCGTAGTAGGTGTCCAGGTCGGTGAGGCGCTCGGTGTCCGCGTCCGCGAGAGAGAACAACACGATGATGGCGAGGATGAGCAGGGCGTAGACCGCGATGCTGATCCGCACCATCCGCCGTATCTGCTGGGCGGGTCCGCCCCTCCAGTGGATCAGCAGGATGATCAGTGAGCAGCTGAAGGCCGAGATGGAGCTGTAGGTCAGCGGCGCACCGACGTTCGGGATCCCGGTGACGCGGTTGACGGCGGCCAGCGTCGCCGGAGCCGCGCAGATGAAGCAGATGGCGCCGAGAAACGCCGTCGCCCGGGTAGGAACCGTCAGCGAGGTGAGAGCGGTCGTACGGGATCGGCGGATCACCATCGCGGCCACCACTAACAGCAGCGCCGCCAGATATACGACAAGGCTCATGCCGGGGGCTCCGTTCCGCCGACTGTGGGGTGCAGGAGGTGGCGCGCGTCATGCCGATCCGGCCCGGGCGGGGTCGGTCGCGGCGTAGTGAGACTCACGCTCGGATCTCCTTATGGCGTCGGCGATCAGGACCAGCATCCTTGGATTGCGCGGCAGTGCCAACGGGGCCGGTTCACCGGATGGCTCCGACGGCCGGATGCTCTGCTGCGCCGCCGCGGCGATGGTGGCCGCCCATGCGGCGGAAGCGGCCAGTTCGTGAGCGGTCACTGAGCGGCCGCGTCGGCCACCCCGCTCCTGCAGCCTCCTGAACTCGGTTTCCACGACGTGGTCGTAGAGCCCTCTGTCGAAAAGCGTCTCGATCTCGTGGAGGCCGTTGAGGATGGTGCTACGGCGCCAGGTAGCCCACAAGAAGGGGGAGCGAGGGCGCTCCAGCCGCAGGGCGCGATCCGTCAGCACCGGATCGAGCACGGCATCGAGCGGGGCGAGTCGAACGAAGTCGCCCCAGGACGAAAAGTGATGCCCGGCCAGCGGCAGCAAGACACCGGTCACCGTCAACAACGCACCCAACCCCGCGAACAGCGGAGGAATGGAGATCCCCAATGCGGGCCAGTCCCTGCCGGACCAACGTGCCCCGACGGCAGCCAGTTTGGAGATGCTGTAGCCGGCGCTGAGCACGGTGCCAGTGCCGATCGTCAAGAGGCTGGCCCGAAGCCAAGGACGCTGTCGAACCTCCTTCTCGCGTGCCCAGCGCAACGCCCATGTGGCGCTGACCGTAACGGCCGTCAGGTGCGCCAGCAGATACAGCACGATCATCTCGGCGACCCAGGGAGTCTTCGCGAAATAGGTGTCGAAGTCGGTACGCCGCTCCTCGGCCGGGCTGCCTACGGCGAAGAGGACGGCGATGCCCGCGAGCACAACCGCGTAGCCGTAGATCCATTTGCGGGTCGTACGACGCATGGACGGCCCGTCCCGCCAGCAAGCGATCAGGATCAGCAAAGCCGCGCTGTACGCGGTGATCGCCGCGTAGGTGAGCGGCGCGGCGATATTGGGCACACCGGTCAGCCGGTTGATGAGCGCCACTGTCGGGGGAGCCCCGAACAGGAAGCACAGGGAGGCAAACCCCAGCACGGCGACGATGGCCCGCAAGGACGGATCGATCCGGCGTCGGGCCAGATCGGGCAGGCGGAACAGGAGCGCGATCCACAGCAGAGCACAACTGATGTAGTTGATCGCCCCACTCATCTGCGGTTCCTCTGGTAACCGAGGGAATCCGCGATCCGGCGGGCCGTGTCGCCGGCGATCACGTCGCGATCCATCAGGGACCGCATCTGCTGCCCCACGAGAATCCCGAACAACTCGGCTTCTTTCTCTGGATCTTCGTCGAAGCGGGACCGCGCAGCCGACGGCTGGTCGGCGTGCAGATGCCCCGACCCCGTTGTGGCGCAGGCTTCGGCCGCCAACTGCTCGGGCGTCAGCCCGTCCTTCTGCCTCATGTGCCAGAGTTCGTGGCCGAGGATCTGCGCCTGGTGCCACACTTCGGCATCCGCCTCAATGATCACGTCGTCCTGATCCTGCCGCTCCACCCACATGCCGGTAGCGCCGAACTTGCGTGGAATGCGGACTCGGTGGACCTCGAGCGGACGATCACCGCGCCATTGCCTCGCGGACTCGACAAGGGCCTGGAACAGGGCTTCCGGGTCAGCCGGACGCTGCCCGCCCGACGCGCCGGCCTGCTCACCGGCCAGACGCTCGCGGATGGGACCGATGAGTACGTCGGCGAACTGCTGCATGTCCCTGTCGCGGCGCCGCATCTGTCGCCACTCGCGCAGCCCGGTCAGAGGATTCATCTCAGCTCTTGAGGTTCGAGGGGAGGGCGACGACGCTCGTCACGGCGTCCGGAAGCGTGATGTGCGAGTGAGGGGACAGCGCGGCTCGAGCTGGCTCAAAGGCCTCACCAAACAAGGAATTTGCCCTCCCTGGTCACGTCGTCCTGACCTTACCGGAGCGCTTACCGGCGCGGGACGGCAAGAAGGCCACCGCACGAAACCACTGCCCACTTCTTCCAAGGATGCGAGTGTTGTGCGGTGTCGAGCAGGGGCGGAGCGGGAGATTCTCAGTGGGCGGCCTCATAGGCTGAGCCCCGTCCGTCGCGTCTGGGGGAGAAATGACCAGTAGGTTCACCGAGTTGGTTGTCGACTGCCATGATCCGGAGCGGCTCGCGGCCTTCTGGTGCGCCGTATTGGGTTTCCAGGTGATCGACCGGAGCGAGGGCAAGGTCGAGATCGGCTCCTGGGAGCCGACCGTCGAGGAGGTCCGGGCCCGCCAGATGCCGCCCACTTTGGTGTTCATCCGGGTGCCCGAGCGCAAGGCTTTCAAGAACCGGCTCCACCTCGACGTCAGCCCGGTCGACGGCAGTACGGACGACGAGGTGGCCAGACTGCTCGGCCTCGGCGCAGCCAAGCTGGACGTGGGTCAGGGCCCCGGCCGGAGCTGGGTGGTCATGGCCGATCCCGAGGGCAACGAGTTCGACGTCCTGCGCACCCTGGCACCGTCCGATTCATGATCGGAGGACGGGCCCGACGCGCTGATGGTCCACGCCTTCGCACTGATGGAGTGGACCGGCGCGAACTCCTTCAGAACCTCGCAGTATCCCTACGCGGAAGAGGTCCTCGACTACGCGGACCGACACGGCGTGGTCGTGATCGACGAGACCGCGGCGGTCGGCCAGAACCTCAACATCGCCGGGGGAGTCTTCGCCTCCGGCAAGCAGATGTCGACGTTCTCACCCGACACCATCGGGGGGACAGGCCGCCCAGCGCACCCATCTGCAGGCGATCCGGGAACTGGTGGCCCGCGACAAGAACCACCCCAGCGTGGTCCTGTGGTCCATCGCCAATGAATCCGACAACGTCCAGCCCGAAGTCCGCGACCACTTCACACCACTGGCAGCCGAAGCCCGCCGCCTGGACTCCACCCGACCGATCGCCTACGTCAACGCGTTGATGGGATCACCGGACCAGTGCGCGGTCACCGACCTCTTCGATGTCGTCCTGCTCAACCGTTACTCCGGCTGGTACTTCGGCCCCGACGACCTGGCGACGGCCGAGACGCAACTGGAAGCCGAACTGCGCCAGTGGGCCGAGCGGCACGACAAACCCATCGTCATCACCGAGTACGGCGCCGACACCTACCCCGGCCTGCGCAGCACCGTACCGAGCCCGTGGACGGAGGAATACCAGACCGAGCTGCTCGGCGTGTACCACCGCGTGTTCGACCAGGTCGACGCCGTGGTCGGCGAACAGGTCTGGCACTTCGCCGACTTCGCCACCGCACCCGGCGTCTTCCGCGTGGACGGCAACAAGAAGGGCGTCTTCACCCGCGAACGCCGCCCGAAGAGCGCCGCGTTCAGCCTGCGGACACGCTGGCGCAAGGGCGACTGAGAGCGGCGGCGCCCACCCGCCGCCGATGGGTGCACTACCTCCGTGTGCCGCATCCGGGGCAGAACGCCGCGCCGTCCGGTACGACAGCCGAGCAGGAGGAGCAGTGGTCGGACTGGGCCAGGTGGTAGCCGCAGCCGGAGCAGTACGCGGCTCCGTGGGTCTCGGTACGGCACTGGGGGCAGACCAGTTGCCGGGGCGTGGTGGGGTCGTAGTTCTGTCCCACGTGCTGCCCGGCGGCGTAGGCCCGTTGTGAGGCCATGTCGTTCAGGCCACGCTGCTGGGCCGCCATGGCCTCGGCCGCGGTGTCGGGGACGCAGTTCAGACACAGCCCCTGGCCTGCGTTCCAGCAGCGACCGCAGACGTAGTTCGTGCAGCGGGCGCAGCGGTTGAAGTGCCCCTGTGCGTTGCCGATCGCCCGCTGGAAGGCGTGGTCGCGGGCCTGTCCCCAGCCGGCCCCGGCGAGCCCGTCGGCCGCCGACGTCACACCCCGCCCCGTGTTGCCCAGCAGGCTCCAGGCCAGGTCGGTGCCTTTCCTGAGCCAACTGGCCGCGCGCTCACCGGTGTACGCCTCGAAGGGCGACCGCCAGGTGTCGTAACAGCGCGAGCAGGAGAACTCGAACTGGAAACCTGCTCCGGTGCCCGTGCGCTCGCACAGGTCCCGGTAGTTGTGGCTGAAGTAGATCTCGCTGCTCACGTGGTCCCCCCACAGGCCAAGCCGTCGGCACACTGCCCTACGACGCAAGCGGAAGAGTACTGGTTCTGTGTGGCTGGAAAGTGACGTCCCCGCTGTTGCGCCCGGTCTCAGGCCGCGTCGTGCTCGGCTGCGGTGGGCGTGGCCGGATGTGGGCCGGTGGTGAGGGTGGCCGTGGCGTCGGTCATTCTCCGGGCGCGAGCACCTCGTCGGTCAGGACGCCCACGATCCCGATCGTGGCCGCGTCGCACCCGGCCGACACCACCAGCAGCACCACCGAGACCAGCACCACCGCATGGTTGACGCTCACCAGCGGCCAGAAGATCCGGAAGGCGGCCAGAGGGGAGAGGCGGGCATGACGCGTGGGGTGGATGCTCCGGTGGCGGCCACGGCTATCGTGACCGGCGCTGCGCGGCTCATGTGCGGAACACTCCCAGGGAAAATGCGCGAACCAACACCGTGCCAGGACCCCTCGTGCACTCGTCGGTGCGCCCGGATCCCGGCACGGTGTTCTTGTTCGGTGGTGTTTGCGGCGCCGTGTTACCTGGCGGCGTGCTTCTTGTGCTTGTGGTGGTGTTTCTTCTTGTGGTGGTGCTTGGCCTTGCCGGCGCAGGCTTCCTTCTTCTTGGCCTTCTTGGCCAGTGTGATCTTTGCGAAGGATACGGTGTGGCCCTCCTTTCCGGTGACTTGTCTGTCTGGTCAACTGGCTCTGGTCACCGTTGACTTGACCTGTGTGGCACCCGTGAATACGGAGGCTGGGAGAAATCCCGCTCGAAGCAAATGTTGAGGACTGAGTATCTTTCTCTTGCCGAATGCACGTACTCGGAATTCGAGGAGCTCCGGCGTCATGAGGTTTTCCACTGGTCAGGGCCGCCGCCGCGCCATTCGATCAGGGCGGACCCTGCGACGTCCATCTCGTCCCAGTCCTGCAGACCTGCCTCCTGAAGGAGAACGGCTACATCCAGGAGCCCATAGGCGATACCGACGAAGTGATCTCCGATGCGGACACGCCGGCCGCCGTCTTCCGTCGGTGGATAGATGATGACGCTCTGGTCAGTGGGCATGTTTCCAGCGTGCGGGGTGTGCCGGGTTCGCGCATATGGGGCTGGTGCCGCCGGGCAGCGCGATGTCCGCGTAAGACCGGCCTGATCTCCGGCACCCACCACCTGGGGCACCTGGGGCGTCACCCTCATGGCGCAGCACTTCGCCGGAGCGTTCGGTGACCTGACTGCCACTCGGGGCGGCTGTGAGCTGGGATCTCATTTGGTTCGATACGCTGCCGGTCGTGCTCTCGATCGTTGAGCGGCTGGTGCCGGACGAGTTGTGGCAACTGTTCCAGCGGGTGGTTCCCGAGCCCCCGTCGCGACCTCAGGGCGGCGGCCGACGGCGGCACGGTGACCGGGAGGTGCTGGCCGCGATCGTCTTCGCGGCGACATCGGGCTGTACGTGGCAGCAGTTGCCGTGCGCGTCGTTCGGTCCTGCGGGAGCCACCGTTCACCGGCGCTTCGCCGAGTGGACGAACGCCGAGGTGTGGACCGAGCTTCGCCTGCTCCGCAAAGAACTCGGCGTCCGTGGCGAGCAGGAGTGGTCCCGTTGGGCGATCGACTCGGTGAACGCACGAGCCCGCAACGCGGGGCGCTGCCATCGCTGACCCGTTCGAGCGCCCCACCGCCGTCGCCTGCGCCCTGCTCCGCTGCAGCGGACCCACCAAATGAGATGCAATCTGGTAGTGCGGCCCCTCACTGCCGCACTCGTGGAACGTGCGGTTCAACCTCTTGACGTGGATGGGGTGTTCGCCGATAGTCGTGGCTTGATCCGGCCGACCAAGTGGCGGTCTGATTGCTCCTTGAATTGTGAGCGCTAACAATCCGGGGTTGCCCGCGGTTGGGCCCGCTCGCCATACATGTCCACCCACCTCAAAGGATCGACCGAGGACCCAGCCCGTCCAGAATTGTTAGCGCTCACAATTCCAGTGCGTGCTCCGATGCCTGTCCCCGGTCGTCGGACACGTTTGCCCACCTCAGTCCCCATCAGCCCGCTCCCCAGAGCCCACCGCGAAGCCGGTTGGGGGCGCGGCCTGCCGCTCAGTACCGACGAACAAGGGAGTTCAAGGTGCCTGCCCTGTTCCATTTCCGCCGACTGCGCCGCAGAGTGGCCGTCTTCCTGGCCTCGATCGCGCTCGCCTTCGCCGGCCTTGTCGCCTTCAGCGGCACATCGCACGCCACCACGCAGGAGCCTTGCGACATCTACGCGGCGGGGGGCACCCCGTGCGTCGCCGCGCACAGCACCACGCGCGCGCTCTTCGCCGCCTACGACGGCCCCCTCTACCAGGTCCAGCGAGCATCGGACGGTGCGTCGCAGAACATCGGGGTACTGTCCGCCGGAGGAGTGGCCGACGCCGCGGCCCAGGACTCCTTCTGCGCAGGCACCACCTGCACCATCACACGCGTATACGACCAGACCGGCGCCGGCAACACCCTGGTCTACCAGGGGCCCGGCGGAACCGGCGGCGCCGACACGGCGGCCAACGCGACCACCGAAGCGGTCAGTGTGGGCGGCCAGAAGGCCTACGCGCTGTACATCAACCCCGGCAACAGCTACTTCGCCTACAACTCCACCGGGGGCGTGCCGACCGGCAGCTCACCCGAGGGCGAGTACATGATCACCAGCGGCACCCACGTCAACAACGGCTGCTGTTTCGACTACGGCAACACCGAGACCGACCACCACGCCGACGGCAACGGCGCCATGGACGCCATCAACTTCAGCACGGAATGCTGGTTCGGCGGCTGCGGCGGAACCGGCCCGTGGGTGCAGGCGGACCTCGAGAACGGCCTGTTCGCCGGCGGCAGCAAGGCGTGGAACCCCAACCAGGTCTCCGAGACCAGCCACTTCGTCACCGCGATGCTCAAGAACAACGGCACCACCCAGATGGCCCTCAAAGGCGCGGCCGCCCAGTCGGCGAGCCTGACCCAGTTCTACAGCGGCGCCCTGCCCAGCGGGTACAACCCGATGCACAAGCAGGGCGCCATCATCCTGGGCAGCGGTGGCGACTGCTGCCAGACCAACCACAACGCGAGCGCGGGCACCTTCTACGAAGGCGCCATGGTCAGCGGCTATCCCTCCGACACCACCGAGGCGGCGGTCCAGGCCAACATCGCAGCCGTCGGCTACAGCACCAGCACCCCCTTCACCCCCGGCGCCAAACTGTCCCTGCAGGCCACCACCTCCTGCTGCACCGGCGACTACCTGCAGCACGACACCAGTGACGACAAGGTCGTCATCGCGCCGGTGACCTCCTCCAGCTCGGCCACCGACAAGGGCGACGCGACCTGGATCGTGCGCGCCGGCCTGGCCAACAGCAACTGCGTCTCCTTCGAGTCGGCCAACGCATCCGGCAAGTACCTCAGGCACTACGCGTTCCAGCTCCACCTCCAACCCAACGACGGCACCAGCCAGTTCGCCGCCGACGCCACCTTCTGCCCCACCTCGGGCAACAGTGGCACGGGCTACTCGCTGAGATCTTTCAACTACCCGGCCAAGTACATCCGCCACTACAGCTTCACCGGCTACATCGCGAGCGACGGCGGCACCAACACCTGGGACACCGCCTCGATGTGGGCCCAGGACACCAGCTGGCTCGCAGCCTCCCCCTGGAGCTGACGAGCAACAAGCCCCGGGGCCGGTGCCGAAGAAGAGCCGTAGCCACGCCGAACCCGGTAGGAGTCCACGCGACCCGCGCCGTCCGCGCAGCCGGACACCGGGAACCGCCGACACGCACATCACCCACCCTGTGAAGGAGTCTCCGCATGTTCAAACCACCGTGGATACGCAGCGTCAGACGCTCACTCCTCGCGGCCGGTGCCACAGCCGCCCTGGCCGCCGGCCTCCTCACCGCCACAGCAGCCCCCTCCCAGGCCGCCGCCCAGGGGCCGTGCGACATCTACGCCGCCGGCGGCACCCCCTGCGTCGCCGCGCACAGCACCACACGCGCCCTGTACGCGGCGTACAACGGCCCGCTGTACCAGGTCAGGCGCGCCTCGGACAACGCCACCCTGAACATCGGCCTGCTGAGCGCCGGCGGATACGCGAACGCCGCCGCCCAGGACACCTTCTGCGCCAACACCAGCTGCGTCATCACCGTCATCTACGACCAGTCGGGCAAGGGCAACAACCTCACCCAGGCACCGGCGGGCGGAGCAGCCGGCGGACCGGACAACCTCGCCAACGCCTTCGAGGCGCCGGTCACCGTCGGCGGACACGAGGCGTACGGCGTGTACGTCGCCCCCGGCACCGGCTACCGCAACAACAACACCAACGGCATCGCCACCGGAGACCAGTCAGAGGGCGAGTACGCGATCTTCGACGGCACCCACTTCAACGGCGGCTGCTGCTTCGACTACGGCAACGCCGAGACCAGCAGCACCGACACCGGCAACGGCCACATGGAGGCCATCTACTTCGGCAACAGCAAATCCTGGGGCTACGGCAGCGGCAACGGCCCCTGGATCATGGCCGACCTGGAGAACGGTCTGTTCTCCGGCGTCAACCAGCACCTCAACTCGGGCGACCCCACCGTCACCAACCGATTCCTGACCGCCATGGTCAAGGGCGGCCCGAACCAGTGGGCCATCCGCGGCGGCGACGCCCAGTCCGGCAGCCTGTCCACCTACTACAGCGGCGTACGCCCCAACGTCTCCGGCTACAACCCGATGCACAAGGAAGGCGCGATCATCCTCGGCATCGGCGGCGACAACAGCAAGGGCGCCCAAGGCACCTTCTACGAAGGCGTCATGACGTCCGGCTACCCCTCGGACGCCACCGAGAACGCCGTACAGGCCAACATCACCGCCGCCGGGTACAACAGCGGCTCGACCAGCACCGGCTCGCTGACCCCCGGCTCCCGGATCTCCCTGCAGGCCACCACCTCACCCTGCTGCACCACCGACTACCTCCGGCACGACGACGCCGACACCAAGGTCGTCATCTCCAACATCAGCTCCTCCAGCTCGGCCACCGACAAGGCCGACGCCACCTGGATCGTCCGCGCGGGCCTGGCCAACAGCTCCTGCCTGTCCTTCGAGTCAGCCAACAACCCCGGCCAGTACCTGCGCCACTACAACTACGAGCTGTACCTGAACGTGGACAACGGCGGCAGCGCATTCGCACAGGACGCCACCTTCTGTCCCACGACGGGCAACAGCGGGGTGGGCCACTCCTTCCAGTCCGTCAACTACCCGACGAAGTACATCCGCCACTACAACTACACGGTCTACATCGCCAGCAACGGCGGCTCCAACGCCTGGGACTCCGCGTCCTCGTGGACCCAGGACACCAGCTGGCTCACCGCCTCCCCCTGGAGCTGACCGGCACTTGCCCCCTCTGAGCACCCCGGCGAGCACGGCAGCCCTACAGAACCCCCAGGGAAGCCGTGCTCGCTTTCTTGCTCGCACGGAAACCTCGGTCGCCCGAGGGCTTGCGGCTGGGATGCGATCAGAGGGTCAGTACGACACGCTCGTGCATCTGACGGCCTTCGAGCACACGGTGCGCCTCACTGGCGTCCTGCATGCGCATGGTTGCGTACCCCCGCAGCCGGAGCCGCCCCTGCGTCAGCATGGACATGGTGTCCTCCAATGCGTGCGGAGCCCGCTGCGGACTGGGATGTGACAGTGTGACACCGAAGTCCGCCGCAGCGGGGTCGGACAAGGTCATGACGCGGTCGGCGGTTCCGGTCAACGCGATCGCGTCCGCCAGCACTCCCTTGCCCCACGCGTCGAAGGCGAAGTCGACAGCCCCGACACTCCGGACCGCGTCCACCAGCTCCGCGCCGTAGCGTACGGGCGTGGCACCCAGGGATGCGACCAGTGCATCGTCCCGCGCGCCTACGGCACTGATCACCTTGATGCCCTGAGCGACAGCCAACTGCGTCGCGATCAAGCCGACAGCCCCGCCCCCACCGAGCACCAGCAGTGTGTCGCCCGCCTTCACCGCCAGCTGCCGCAGGACCCCCGCTGCCGCCTCCGCCGAGGCCGGCAGAGAGGCTGCGGCCGCCCACGCGACGGAAGGTGGCTTGTGGACCCACATCGAGGCAAGCGCGTATTCAGCGTATCCACCAAGGTCGAAAAGCAGTGCCGCCACTTCTTCGCCGATCTGCGTTCCCTCGACTCCGGGTCCGACCGCGTCGACAGTGCCGGCCACCTCGAAGCCGAGTACGGCGTTGCGGCGTAGCGAAAAGGCTTTGAGCCGACCAGACCGCAGGGCGAGGTCGGTCGGGCCGATGCCCGCCGCCTTCACCTTCACCCTGATCTGCCCCTCGCCCGGCTCGGGAAGCGGGACGTCAGCCCATCGCAGCACGTCAGGACCGCCAAAGCCGGTCAATATAATCGCTTTTGGCATGTTTCCTCCGTCGAGAAGTTCATGAGTTCGTGTCATTCCGTTGGCGGGACGGCGCTAGGCGGGACGCGCGACGGGCAGCAGGCCGAGCTCCAGGAGGCTTTCGGCGGTGGTGGCGACAGCGTCGTCGCTGGTGCGGGGGTTCCAGTTGAGGACGGTGCGCGCCTTGTCGTTGCTCACATGGCGGATCTTGCCGAGGTTGGGTAGCACGCCCTTCAGCGCCGGGTTGGCCTCGGCGGCCCTGCGTACCGTCTCGTCCGGAAGCTCGGTGGTCGGGACGGCACCGGCGGCGTCGCCGAGCCGGTCGCGGATGGCGCGTGCGATCTGGTGCAGGGAGACGGCGTCGCCGGCGGCGGCGATGAAGCGTTCGCCGGCTGCCCTGGGGTCGGTCATGGCCTTGAGGTGCAGGTCGGCGGCGTCCCGGACATCGACGACGGCGAAGTGCAGGCGGGGTAGGCCGGGCATGGTGCCGCTGAACAGGCCGGTGATCATGTTGATCGAGGAGGAGTGGTCGTTGCCGACGACGGGGCCGAAGATGCCGACCGGGGCGATGGTGGCGAGCTGGAGGCCGTTGCCCTCGTGCTCGACGAAGTCCCAGGCGGCTCGCTCGGCCAGCGCCTTGGACCTGATGTAGGCGGGGATGTCGCTGTCCGGGTCGGTCCAGTCGTCCTCGGTGAAGGGCTGTTCGGTTGCGGGCCTGCCGTAGCCGACGGCGGCGAACGAGGAGGTGACCACCACGCGTTCGACGCCCGCGTCACGGGCGGCACGCAGCACGCGCAGCGTGCCTTGACGGGCCGGGACGATCAGATCGTCCTCGTGGTCGGGCTCGCCGCCCGGGAAGGGGGAGGCGGTGTGCAGGACGTAGCGGCAGCCCGCCACCGCCTCGGCCCACCCCTCGTCAGCGGTCAGGTCCGCCACCACGAACACGAGCCGCTCACCCGCGTCCACGCCCATGGCCTCCACGTCCCTGCGCACTTGGGCCTCGCGGTCGGCGGTCCGCACCGTGGTGCGGACCTGGTAGCCCTCACCAAGTGCCTGGGCGATCACACGGGAGCCCAGGAACCCGGAGCCTCCGGTGACCAGGACGGTACCGGTCGAAGTGCTGCTCATGGCTGGCCAACTTCCTTTGTCTTCTCGTCCTTGTAGTGGCCTTGTATGGAAAGGGATCAGCTGCGGCTAACTGGTCAGCGCCGGCAACAGCAGGGCGTCCATGACCGCGATGAGCTGGTCGGCGTCGGCCTCGGTGCCCGTGAAGAGCTTCTCCGCGAAGACGGTGCCCATCAGGAACATCTCGGAGTGCGCCAGAGCCGGATTGTCGGGACGGATCGTTCCGCGCTCGACGTGCCGGGCCAGGATGGTACGCAGCGCGTCGAGGTAGGGGGCGAACAGGACGTCCCGCAGGGCCTGGGCGAGGGCCGGGTCGGACATGATGGCCTGCCAGATTCCCAGCGTCGGGGCGCCCTTGGGGTGCGGTGCCGGCATCATGCGGGCCAGGGCCACCAGGTCGTCGCGGAGGCTTCCGGCGTCGATGTGCGGCAGCGGCGGGTACTTGCGCGCCATCATCGCCGTGATCACCAGCTTGGGCTTGTTCTCCCACTGCCGGTACAGCGTGGCCGTACTCGCCTGCGTCCGCCTGGCCACCTCGTCCACGGTCGCCTGCTCGTAGCCGACCTCCGCGACCAGATCGAAGGTGACGTCGAGGATCTCGCGCTCGCGCTCCTGTGTCAGCCGTTTGCGCCGGTTGGGGGCCGGTACCTGCCCAGTCATCAGTGATTCCCGTCGTCCAAGGTGCCGGCCCATGCCGCGTATCGAAAACGAGCTTTCGACAATACGTTTTCGATAAGGGACTGGCAAGTGGGCAGCGCCGTCCGAAGACGTCGTGGCTCACGGACCCGGATGGCTACCGGCTCGAGCTGGTGGAGTGGCCGTCCGGACATCCCGACGGCATCACGGCAGCAGACTTCTCCTGAAGCGTCCTGGCCGAGTTCCACGACCCCGCGCGCCTGGCGGGCGACATCAGACGGTTCACCAAGGCGGTTCTGCTCCCTCTCCGATTCCTCTACACCGCCGCCACCGGGGATCCCGGATCCACCGACGACGCCATCCACCACCACCTCGCCCATCCCTCACCGGTCGCCGGTGAACTCGTCCGCGCCGCGACGCGCGCACGCCACGGACAGCCGGGCCCGGCAGAGCACCTCACCGAGCTCCTCCGTGCCGACCTTGTCCCCCTCTACCTCCACTACATCGACAGCTGTCTCCCCGGACTGACGCCCGCGGACATCGACCTGTCCCATGGCCTCACCCTCTGGCGGACACGACTTCTGGACGAGAACAACACGCTGCCCGCACACCGCCCTCCAGAGAGCGACCTGCCCCATCGGGACCTTTGAGACGCAGCGCCTAATTCGGGTCGAGGACGGCCTGGAGGGCCGGGGCGAGGCCGCGTTCGATCTCGTCCGGCGTCAGGGTGGTCACTGCGGGGAGCCGCAGTAGATAGCGGGTGAGTCCGAGGCCGAGGAGCTGTGCGGAGACCAGGCCGGCCCGGCGTGCGGCGTGGTCCGGGCCGAGAGCGGCGGCCAGGGCGGGGGCGACCTGCGCCGCGAAGATCTCGTGCATCCGGGCTGCGGCCTGTTCGTTGGTGACCGCCGAGCGCATCAGGACCAGCAGTGCGTCGTCGGCCGGGTCGCCCTCCCAGCGTGCGAGGAAGTGCCGCACCAGGGTCTGGGGGACCTCGTCCGGGGGGACGTCCGTGAGGTCGGGCAGTCGCAGGTCGATGGTGAGTGTCGCGTCGAAGAGCTGGGCCTTGTTGCCGAAGTAGCGCATGACCATCGAGGGATCGATGCCGGCGTCGGAGGCCACGGCTCGAATCGTCGTGCGCTCGTAGCCCTGTGCCGCGAAACGCTCGCGTGCGGCCCGCAGGATCGCGGCCTTGGTGCGGTCCGAACGCCTGTCGGTGCTGGTGATCTCGGTGCCTCGCGTCATGCCAACGACTGTAGGTCAACGTGTGTTGACTTTCCAGTGCGGAATCGCGCATCATGCCAACAACTGTTGGCCAACAGCTGTTGGCAAACGTTCGTTGGCTTCGTCTCCCCGGAAGGAAACCCCGACATGAACACCACCGCACTCCCGGCCCGCACCGAGGTCGCCATCGTCGGCGGCGGCCCGACCGGGCTCGCGCTCGCCGTCACACTCGCGTCCGCCGGCATCGACTTCGTCGTCCTGGACCGGCTGGCCCAAGGCGCGAACACCTCACGGGCCGCCGTCGTCCACGCCCGCACCCTGGAGGTCCTGGACGAGCTGGGAGCGTCCGAGGACCTGATCCGGCGAGGCGTCCAGGTCACCCGGTTCGCCGTCCGCGACGGTGCCCGGAGGCTGCTGACCGTGCCGTTCGACCAGCTGCCCACGGCGCATCCGTACACGCTGATGGTCCCGCAGCACGAGACCGAGAGCGTGCTGCTGGAGCGGCTGCGGGCGATCGGTGGCGACGTGCACCGCCCCTACGAGGTCGCCTCCGTCGTCCAGGACGCGGACGGTGTCACGCTCACCATGACCACCGGCGAGACGCTGCGCGCCGCGTACGCCGTCGGCGCCGACGGTATGCACAGCACCGTGCGCGAGGCCGCGGGCATCGGGTTCTCCGGCAACGCCTACGCCGAGTCCTTCGTGCTCGCCGACGTCATGATGGACTGGGCCCCGGGCCCCGAGGAGGTCTCGCTCACCTTCGGCACCGCGGGGCTCACCGTCGTAGCGCCCCTGCCCGGAGGGCGCTACCGGGTCGTCGCCACCGTGGACGACGCGCCCGCCACACCGGATCTCGCCTTCGTCCAGCGGCTGTTGGACGAACGAGCCCCGGGCCAGGCCAAGGTCACCGGCCTGGCATGGTCGTCACGGTTCCGGGTGCACCACCGGGTCGCCGACCACTACCGTGCCGGCCGTCTGCTGCTGGCCGGCGACGCCGCCCATGTGCACAGCCCCGCCGGCGGTCAGGGGATGAACACCGGCATTCAGGACGGCTACGCCCTGGGCCAGGCGTTCGCGTCCGGAGAACTCGACGGCTACGAGGCGCGGCGCCGGCCCGTCGCCCAGCGGGTGGTCGCCTTCGCCGACCGGATGACCCGCGTCGCCACCACGCACAACGCGGTGGCTCGCGGAGCACGTAACATCGCCCTTCCCCTGCTCGGCCACACGGCGATGCCCAGGAAGCTCGCCACCGAACTCGCCGAGCTCAATTACCGGTAGGGCCACCGTGGTTCGCGGCTTCTCATCCCTGGGAGGTGGACCCTCGAGGTGGATCCTCGACGAATTCCGTGGAAACTCCACCTACTTCACGTGCCCATGACAGCATTCGGGCTGATGTTGCCTGTGTTGTCGAACGGGGAGTCGAATGAGGACGAGGCGTAGGGTGGCAGGGGTGTTGGCCGCGGCCGCCATGGCCGTGCTGGCGTGGGGGACACCGGCGCAAGCCGCGACCCCGGTGCCCACACCCGGGGCGCTGCTCCCGAACGGGACCAGTGCAGCGATGAGCAAGCTGGAGCTGACCGAGCACCGTGTGTCCCCCACGACGATCAGTACGCTGGACGGTCACCTGCCCAATGTCGGGGTGGACACGGTCCTGAAGTCCGCCAACCACCCCATGTACAGCAGCAGCGGTTCCGGGTGCACGAGCACCGAGTTGGCCGCACGGCCGATCAACCCTGCGGCGTCATCGGCCTACTGCTGGGACACCGGCGACGCCCTCACCCAACAATTCGTACCCCAGGGACTGACCTCGTCCGGCGACGCCGACGACGACGGCATGTGGGGCACGAACAAGGTGATCCTCTCGGGGTGGACCAACAACGACGACCTCGCGAGTTCCACCCCCGATGACGACGGCCTGGCACGGGTGGCGTTCATCGACGCCAACACCCCCGGCGCCTTCAAGTACCGGTGGGTGCTGCTGGTCGTGCCCACCAATGGCGGCGACGACTTCGACAAACTGGGCTCTCACCTCGGTGGCATGGTCTGGTTCGGCGACAAGCTCCTGGTCACCGCGTCCCGTGGAGACGACAGCAACAACGCGCTGTTCGTCTTCGACTTCAAGCACATTCTGCAGGCGACCGTGAACTCCCACGAGATCGGCAAGGTCAGCGGCGGCTACTCGGCACGCGGCTACCAATACATCATGCCCGCGATCGGTTCCTACAGCCTGGGCGGCAAGTGCAGTGGCGCATCCGTCACCGGCTACCCCTGCTTCGACGGGCTCACCATGGACCGCAGCACCAGCCCGTACAGCATCGTCGCCAACGAATGGCGCACCACCGGCGGTGACGCCCAGCCCGCCCGGATCTTCCGCTACGACCTCGCCGCTCCCGGCGGTGCCATGCCGCTCGTCACCAGCGGGGGGAAGGCCTATGCCGACCCGACCAAGAGCTACGTGACCAACAACGCGGCGGGGTTGCAGGCGGTGCTCGCGAACAACGACAAGTACTACGCAGCCGACGCCCTGTGGGGGCCGGGGGTGCACGGCATCATGTGGAAGATGAGCGCCGGCGGCGCCGCCACGTCGCACACCTGCAGCGGACAGGTCCAGGCCAACGCATGCTGGGCCCAGCACAGCGAGGGCATGTCGCTGTGGTGGAGCACCCAGCAGTTGTGGTCGCAGACAGAATGGGCCGCGGACTCCACCGGAGCGTGGAATCAACCGGCCATTCCCGAAAGGGTGTTGTTCTCCGTGCCGTTCTCCAACATGTGACGGCGGCGCCGGGCGGCGAGGCGGCACGCCATGAAGCCGCCGTGCGGGCGGCCTCCGCGCCGTGAGCGCCATCGCGACGACCGTGCGCTCACAGGTCCAGGACCAGGCGGGGCCCGCAGGAGCGGGAGACGCAGATGAGCATGGTGTCGCCGGCTGCCCGCTCGTCCTCGCTCAGGAGCGAGTCGCGGTGGTCGGGCGTTCCCTCGAGCACGTCGGTCTCGCAGGTGCCGCAGGTGCCCTCCTGGCAGGAGAAGTCGACCTCGACGCCTGCCTCCGTGAGGACCTGGAGCACGGAGCGGTCGGGCGGAACCGTGAGCGTGAGCCCGGCGCGGGCCAGTACGACGTCGAAGGCCTCGGTTCCGTGCGAGTCGGTCCGCTCCGCCGGGGCGAACCGCTCGACGCCCAGGGTGCCGGGCGGCCAGGCGGCGCACCGCTCCTGCAGGGCACGCAGCAGGGGCTCGGGGCCGCAGGCGTGTACGAACGTGCCCGTCTGCGGTTCGCCGAGGAAGTCCGTGAGATCCAGCAGACCGAACTCGTCCTGCGGGCGGACGAGGACGCGTTTTCCGTAGGGGGCCAGGCGGTCGAGGAACGCCATCGATCTCCTGGTGCGGCCGCCGTAGAGCAGACGCCAGTCGCTTCCCGCGGCGTCCGCCTCCTCGATCATGGGCAGGAGGGGCGTGATGCCGACGCCGCCCGCGATGAACAGATGGCGTTCAGCCGGCCGCAGCGGAAAGTTGTTCCGTGGCCCGCGCGCCCGTACCGCGGTCCCCTTCCTGAGGTGCTCGTGGACGTAGGCCGAACCGCCCCGGCCGTGCGGTTCACGCAACACGGCGATCTGCCAGGCGTCACGGTCGGCCGGACGTCCGCACAGGGAGTACTGACGGATCAGGGTGCTGTCCAGGAGCAGGTCGATATGGGCTCCCGGGGTCCACGGGGGCAGCGGCCCGCCGTCGGGGCGGCGCAGGGTGAGGCAGACGACACCGTCGGCGGCGTCGGTGCGGTCCGCCACGACGAGGGTCGCCTGGTCGGTGGGCAGGAGGTCGGTCATGGTCGTCAGCTCAGTCTCGTACTCGATGGGTGGGAAGGGCTGTCAGACCCGCGGTGGGACGCGCAGCAGCAGTGCGTCGCCCTGGCCGCCGCCCCCGCACAGGGCCGCCGCGCCCGTGCCGCCGCCGCGTCGCCGCAGTTCCATGGCGAGGGTCAGCACCAGCCGGGCGCCGGTCATGCCCACGGGATGGCCCAGGGCGATGGCTCCGCCGTTGACATTCACCCGCTCCGGCGGAACGTCGAGCTCCCGGACGGACGCCAGGGCCACCCCGGCGAACGCCTCGTTGATCTCCAGCAGGTCCAGGTCGGTGGTCTTGAGCCGGCCGTCGCGGGCGAGGGCGTCCCGGACCGCCCCGGCAGGCTGGACGAGCAGCGAGGGATCGGGACCCGCGACGGTGCCGTAGGCGCCGATCTCCGCGAGCGGGACCAGACCTTCCCGCGCGGCGCGTTCGGCGCTCATCACGACGACGGCCGCGCCGCCGTCGGACAGCTGTGAGGAGTTGCCCGCGGTGATGGTGCCCTCGGCGGAGAAGGCGGGCTTCAGCCGTCCCAGGCCGTCCGCGGTGCTGTCCGGCCGTACGCCTTCGTCCGTGTCCACCACGGTCTCGCCGCGGCGTCCCGTCACGGTGACGGGTGCGATCTCCTCGGCCGGCGTGCCCGACTCCTGGGCGTGGGCGGCCCGTTGATGCGACAGGGCGCTGTACTCGTCCTGCTCCTGGCGCGTCAGGTCGTACGGCCGCTGGTAGCGCTCGGTGGCGGCACCCATGGAGACGCCGTCGAAGGCGCACACCAGGGCGTCGCGGTCGAGGGCGTCCTCGGCGGTGGCGGCGCCGTACGCCAGGCCGCCGCGTGCCGTGCGCAGCAGGTAGGGAGCGCCCGACATGGACTCCATGCCGCCCGCGACGACGACCTCGTGGCGCCCGGAGGTGATCATGAGGTCGGCCAGGGCGATGGCGTGCAGACCGGACAGGCAGAGCTTGTTGACGGTGCTCGCCGGGACGGAGAACGGAATGCCCGCGGCCACGGCCGCCTGCCGGGCCGGATTGGGACCGGCCCCGGCCTGGACGACGTGGCCCATGACGACGGCTTCCACGGCGGCGGGCTCCAGTTGTACGGCGGCCAGTGCGGCACGGATGGCGTGCGCGCCGAGGTCGGCGGCGCCGACCGTGCTCAGGGCGCCCATGAGCTTGCCGATGGGTGTTCTGGCGCCTGCGACGATGACGGATCCGGGCACGGCCGGCACCTCCTGGGTACGAGGGGAACGAGGTCAGGCAGCCGCGTCGACGGCGCGCTCGGCGACGAGATGGCCCGTCTCGTTCACCGAGTGCAGGACGATCCGGCCGCCGGGCATCCGCCGTACCCGGCTGACCGAGGTGTAGTCGGGGTGGAACCAGAACATGCGGGGCAGGCCCAGCACCGTCGCCAGATAGGTGTTGGTGATGCCGCCGTGGCACACGACCGCGACACGTCCGCCGGGGTGGGCGTCGAGGATGGTCTGCATGCCCCGTCTCGCCCGGGCCCGGAAGGCGTTCCAGTCCAGATCCGGTACGAAGTCCTCGTAGCGGCCCTCGGACAGGGCGAGCGAGCGCGGGTCGTCCGCACGGATCTGTTCCGGCGGCGTGTAGGGGTGTGTCACGTCGGTGTCCCACTCGCGCAGGTCGTCCAGCACTGCGGCGGTCAGTCCCGTGAGCCGCTCCACGGGAGCCGCCGTCTCTCGCGCCCGCTGGAACGGGCTGGTGTACAGGGCGTCCAGGCCTTCGTGCACCAGCCAGGCGGCGAGCCGCTCGGCCTGCGCCGTGCCCTGCTGCGACAGCCCGGGGTCGTACTCGCCCGCCCGGGGAAGGCCGTGGCGGATGAGGAGGAGTTCGGTCATGGAGAGGTCCTTGACGGGGAGGGGAGTGGCTCAGCCGGCGATGGTGCGCTCGGAGCGCCAGTAGGGGCGGCGCATCGCGCGTTTGTCGAGCTTGCCCATGGCGTTGCGCTGCAGTTGCGGGACGAACTCATAGGTTTTCGGGCATTTGTAGGCGGCCAGCTTCTCGCGGCAGAACCGGTCCAGTTCTCCGGCCGTCGGCTCGTCGTCGACGGTCACGACCAGGGCGCGCAGCGACTCGCCGAAGTCCGGGTCGGGTACGCCGATGACGGCGACGTCGGCGACCGCGGGATGCAGCCGCAGCACCGCCTCGCTCTCGGCCGGGTACAGGTTGACCCCGCCCGAGACCACGACGTCGGCGGCCCGGTCGGTGATGAAGATGTAGCCGTCCGCGTCGACATGACCGACGTCGCCGAGGGTGAAGACACCGGGGGAGAGGTAGGCGGCCTTCGTCTTCTCGGGGTCCGCGTGGTAGCGCACGCCCCGGCCTTCGGGGGCGCGGAACGCGAGCAGGCCCGTCTCGCCCGGCGGCACCGGCCGGCCGGCGTCGTCGCTGACGAGCACCTCGAAAGGGGGCTGGGCGCGTCCGACGGAGCCCGGGCGTTCCAGCCATTCGGTGCTGTCGATGCGGGCCAGGGTGCCGGCTTCGCTGGCGCCGTACGACTCCGTGAGCACCGGACCGAACCACTCGATCATGGCTCGCTTCACCTCGGCCGGGCACGCGGAGCCGGTGTGCGAGACCTGGAGCAGGCTGGAGACGTCGTAGCGGGCGCGCACGTCCTGCGGGAGGGCGAGCAGGCGCTGGAAGTGGGTGGGCACCATCACGGCGGAGGTGACCCGCCACTCCTCGGTGCGGCGCAGGAACGCCTCCGCGTCGTACTTGCCGAGGATCACCACCGGCTGACCGGCGGCCAGATGTCTGAGCGCGGTCAGCGGTCCGTTGTGCTGCAGCGGGCCGCACACCAGGTGCGGGCCCGGCGGGAATCCGGACCGGGCGGCCAGCGCGGCCAGGTAGGCGGCGCTGTCGGCGATGTCGCCGCTCACCCAGCGCACCTCGGTGCCGCGGGCCCGTCCGGTGGTTCCGGACGTGTAGACGAGGGGAGGGCGGGCGGGCCGGTCCGTGGGGGCGGGCGTGGCGGGCGCCGCCTTCAGCCACGGTTCCCAGTCGAAGGCGTGTCCGGCGGGCTCGGTTCCGTGTGTCACCACGGGCAGGCCCAGTTCGCGGGCCGCCTCCACGGCGACGCCCGCGCCGGCGGGTCCGGCGACGATCGCGGTCGCGTTCGCGTCGACGAGTTGATCGACGAGTTCGCCGACCATCAGCTGGCGGGAGGTCGCCACCGTCCCCACTCCCGCGCGCAGTCCGGCCAGATGGGTCACGAGGGTCGGGATCGCGTTGTCGCCGAGGACGGCGACCCGGTGGTCGGGGCCCGGTGCGAACTGAAGCAGCCGTGCGGCCGCCCGCTCGATCTGGTCGGCGAGCCCGGACCAGGACAGCGCACCCCGGTCGTCGATCAGGGCGGGCTCGTGGGGTGTCTCGTGGGCACGGCGGTCGACGGGTGGAAGGGACATGGCTCCTCCGACGGCTCCTCGGTCCGTCCCGCGGCTTCGCGGGAAGGCGATGCTGAGACTGTAGCGTTTATCAAGAAAGTGCGGAACACTCTGATCCGGGTCGCAACCAATCGTCTCTGATCAAGGGCCGCATGCTGCCCCGTACGACCTTTCGTTACTCAAGCTCTCGTCCGGTTAGTGACTCGAGGAGGAGCCATGTCCAAGCCGGAAGCGGACCAGCCGCACATCGACGCCTGGCGCACCCAGGTCAGGCAGTGGCTCGCCACCGTGCTGGAATCCCGCCGGACCCCCGCGTCCACCCCCGAGGCCGCCGACCTCGCCGTGTTCCACAACCTCCCCGACGACGAGGAGCGGCTGCTGCTGGAGCGCTGCCGCGCCTATCAGCGCGCCCGCTTCGACGCCGGCCACCAGGCCCTCACCCTGCCCCGGGACAAGGGCGGAGCAGGACTGAGCGCCGCCCATGCGGCGGCCTTCGCGCAAGAGGAGTCCGCGTTCGAGGTCCCGCCGTCCACGGAGCTGATCAGTGTCACGGTGCGGCTGGTCGCCATGGCCGTCTCCCTGTTCGGCACACCCGCGCAACGCGACACCCACGCACGCGCCTTCCTGCGCACCGACCTGCTGGCCTGCCAGCTCTTCAGCGAGCCCGGCGCGGGATCGGACCTCGCCGCCCTGCGCACCCGTGCCCGCGAAGAAGAAGGGGCCTGGGTGATCGACGGGCAGAAGGTGTGGACCTCAGGAGCCCAGTTCGCCGACTACGGGCTGCTGCTGGCCCGCACCGACCCGGACGTCGTCAAACAGGCCGGCATCACCGCCTTCCTGCTGCCGATGGACACCCCGGGCGTGCAGGTGCGTCCCATCCGTCAGATGAGCGGCGGCGCCTCCTTCAACGAGGTCTTCCTCGAAGGCGTCCGCGTCCCGGACGAGCTGCGGATCGGGCGTCCCGGCCAGGGCTGGGAGGTCGCCACCGCCACCCTCGCCTTCGAACGGACCGCATCGGGCGGCGGCAACCGCCGCAAGGGCGGCACCTTCGCCGACGTCCTCGTCCTCGCCCGCTCACTGGGCCGCACCCGGGACCCCCTGGTCCGCCAGCGCCTCGCCGACCTGTACGTACGGTCCGAACTGCGCGCGGCCACCGTAGACAGGGTCGCCCGGGCGAGCGCCGACGGCGGCCGGCCAGGCCCCGAGGCGTCGCTGACCAAGCTCATGGCCTCCGACCTGCTCACCCGCACCGGCCAGACCGCGGCCGAACTCATGGGCGCCCGCATCAGCGCCGACACCGGCGAACCGGACACCTTCGCCTGGACCCAGCACCTCCTGGGCGCCCCCGGCTACCGACTGGCCGGCGGCACCGACCAGATCCAGCGCAACCTCATCGGCGAACGCGTGCTGGGACTGCCCGGCGAGCCGCGCACCGACCGCGTTCCCTTCTCCGAACTACCCGGCAACTGAAGGCTGTTGACACCGACTCAAAGGAGCGAGCATGGACACGGGACTGACCGGCGCGAAGGCGCTCGTGACCGGCGCCAGCCGGGGCATCGGCCGGGCGATCGCCGGACAACTGGCAGCCGAGGGCTGCGCACTGGCACTCTGCGCCCGCGGCGAGGAGGCACTGGCGAAGGCCGCCGCCGAACTGCGCTCCGACGGAGCGGCCGTCTACTGCGAGCCGGTGGACGTCACCGACCCGGACGAACTCACGGGCTTCGTGCAGCGGTCGGCGCTCGAACTCGGCGGCCTGGACCTGCTGGTCTCCAACGTCTCGGCCGGCAACGTCAAGGGCCCGACGTCATGGGAGACGAGCCTGCGCGGTGACCTCGTCCCCTTCGCGACCCTGGTCGAGGCGTCCCTGCCCCACCTCGAGGCCTCCGACCGGGCCGCCGTCGTGGCCATCGGCACGACCAACGCCTCCGACACCGCCCGACCGGCCGGAGCAAACTCCTACTCCGCCCTCAAGGCGGCCGTCGTCCAGCACGCCTCCGCGCTCGCCCACGCCCTGGCCCCCAAGGGCATCCGCGTCAACACCGTCTCGCCCGGCCCGATCGACTTTCCCGGCGGCGCCTGGGAGACCATCCGCACCAGCCGCCCGGAGGTGTACGAGGAGGTGCTCGCCAAGCTGCCGATCGGCCGCTACGGCACCCCCGAGGACGTGGCCGCCGCGGTCACGTTCCTGCTCGGCCGCACCGGATCCTTCTGTGTCGGCGTCAACCTCGTCGTGGACGGCGGGCTGCTGACCCGCGTCCAGTACTGAGACCGTGACCGGGCCGGCCGGCCGCCTGGACGCCGTACTGGTCTGCGGCGGCAGATGGCACGACATCGACTTCGCACGGCTGCGACTGCTGGAACTGCTCGCGGACCGGCCACAGGTGCGCACCCGGGTCTACGAGGACTACGACTGCCAGCCCGCCCTGGAGACCGCAGACCTGCTGGTCACCTACACCTGCGACGTCAGACCGGACGCCACGCAGCAGAAGGCACTGGCGCACTTCGTCCAGCGGGGCGGGCGCTGGCTCGCCCTGCACGGCACCAATTCCGTGATCGAACCCCCGCTCCCCGGCGGAAGACGCCTCTTCACCACACCACGGCTGCTCGGCGACGTGGCCGGGGTGCTCGGCAGCCAGTTCCTGGCCCATCCCCCGATCGAACCGTACGAGGTGAAGGTCACCCGGCCCGACCACCCCCTGGTCGCCGGGATCGAGCCGTTCACGGTCACCGACGAGCTGTACGTGTGCGAACTGCACGGCGACCGGGAGGTGCTGCTGCACGCCGAGTACACAGGGCCCTGCCGAGGCTTCGCCGAGGGCGACACAGCAGCACTCGACCGCACGCCCCGACCGGTGCTGTATCTGAAGCGACACGGCCTCGGCGAGGTCTGCTACTTCACTCTCGGACACTGCCGGGGCCGCTACGACATGCAGGACCTCGGGGTCGCGGACACCGGCCGCGTGGACCTCGGGCCGTGGCGCACACGAGAATTCCGCACGGTCCTGCGGCGCTGCCTGGACTGGGCCATGGGCGCCTGAAACCCACTTACGCCGCTTACCCCGGACAGCCGTCAGGCCGGGCCCGTACCAGACCCGGCCTGACAGCACATGACTCAGCCGTGCGGCAGCACGACCGCACGGCCGCTGATCTCCCCGGCGTGCAGCCGCTCGTACGCCGCCGGCGCCTCCTCCAACGAGAACGTCTCCACGTGACAGGAGACCAGCCCCTGGCGGGCGAGTGCGACGACGTCGAGGAGTTCCGGGACACTGCCCCAGTAGGGGAAGCAGGCGGAGACCTCGAACGGCAGCGCACCGCCGAAGCCGACCGCGAGGGTGCCCCCGCCGATGCCGACGACCGTCACGTCTCCCGCCACGGCGACCGAGGCCGCGGCGATCGCCACGGTCGCCTCGGCGCCGACGAAGTCCAGAACGGCTTCCGCGCCCCCGCCCCCGGTCAGCTCCCGCAGACGGGCCGGTGCCTCAGCGTCCGAGACCAGCGTCTCGTGAGCGCCGACCGTGCGCGCGAGCTCCAGCTTCTCCTTGCTGACATCGAGGGCGATCACCCGGGCCGGCGTCAGAGCCCGCAGCATCTGGACGGCGAGATGCCCCAGACCACCGACCCCGATCACCACCGCCGTACTGCCCGGCACCAGCTTGGACAAGGATCTGCGCAGCGCGTGATATGGCGTCAGCCCGGCGTCGGTCAGCGGGGCGGCCTGCACCGGGTCCAGCCCGCCCAGGGGGACGAGGTGGCGGGCTGAGTCCACCAGCATGTACTCGGCCAGGGCGCCGGGGGAGCCGAGGCCGGGCGGCATGATGCCGAGCCCGGCGGCGTGCGGGCAGCTGTTCTCCCGGCCCTCGGCGCAGGCGCGGCAGCGCCCGCAGCCCCACGGCCCGTAGACCGCCACCTCGTCGCCCTCCGCCACCCCGCTCACGCCTGCGCCGAGGGCGGCGACGGTGCCGACGCCCTCGTGGCCGAGCGTCAGCGGCAGGGGATAGGGGAACTGTTCCTCGGGCCAGCCCATCACCGCGAGGTCGGAATGGCACAGCCCGGCCGCCGTCACCTTCAGCAGCACCTGGCCGGGACCCGGCTCGGGCACGGGAATCTCGACGACCTCGGGAGCGCGTCCCACTTTCCGGTACTGGATCGCCTTCAACGTCATTCCTCCTTGTCGGGGACGGCCGCCGCGCCGGCCGCAGCGGGAACCGGGGGACTGGTCGCCTTCCGGCGGCGCAGAGCGGTGGGCAGGGCGATGCGTCCGCCCGTCAGCACCAACGCGACGATGAGGACCGAGCCGGTGAACAGGCTCGCGGCCCATTGTGCGCTGGTGGCCAGGCCCAGCCCCGTGATGCCGGTGCCGAGCAGCAGCACCGCGAGCACCGTGCCCCAGGCGTTGAAGCGGCCCGCGCGCAGCTGGGTCGCCCCGACGAAGGCAGCCGCGTAGGCGGACAGCAGATACGGGGTACCGGCGGTCGGGGAACCGGACCCGACCTGGGAGGCGAAGACGATCCCGGCGAAGCCCGACAGCAGCGCCGAGGTCACCAGGGTCATGAAGCGCAGCCGGTCGGTGCGCACTCCCTGCAGACGCGCCGCGTCGGCGTTGAAGCCCGTCGCGTACAGGCGTCGGCCGGTGGCGGTGTGTTCCAGCAGGAACCAGATGGCGACGGCGGCGAGAAGCAGATACAGCACGGGCAGGGTGATGCCTCCCACGTCGAGTTGCGCGAGGTCGGCGAACGGCTTGGCCAGGAGTTGGACACCCGTGATGGAGCTGTCGTCGGTGACCATGGTGATGAGGGACTGGACGAGGGCGCCGGTGGCCAGGGTGGCGATGAACGAGTCGACGCGCAGCACCACCACCACGATCCCGTTGACGACACCGACCAGCAGTGCGGCGGTCATCGCCAGGGCGATCGCGGTGCCGGGCCCGAGGCCCGCGGAGACCAGGAAGCGGGCGGTCAGCACACTGGTGAGGGACATGGTGTAGGCGACGGAGAGGTCGAAGACGCGGGCGGCCAGCGGCGGTACGACGCTCAGCGCGACCAGTCCCGCGACCGCGTTGCCGTTGAGGACCTGCTTGACCGTGATGGCGGTCGGGAACGTCTCCGGTGCCCAGACGGAGAAGACCACGACGATGACCAGCCACACATACACCGCGCCGATGCTCCGGAACGACAGCGCGGCCACCGTCCGCCGTCCCAGCCGGGCCAGGGTGTGCGGGGTGGTGCCGTCCGGCCGCACCGGCCGGACCTGCGCGGCCCGGGTCGGAGTGGATGTCATCTCACTCGGTTCCTTCCATGGCGTGGACGAGCGCGGATTCGGTGATGTCCCGGCCGGTGATCTCCCGTGCGATCCGGCCGTCTCGCACCACCAGGACGCGGGTGCACAGGGCGAGCAGGTCCTGGGTGTCGGAGGAGGAGACGAGCACGCCCATGCCCTCGTCGGCCTGGCGCTCTATCAGGTCGTACAGCTGCAGCCGGGTCGCGATGTCGACGCCCGCGGTGGGTTCGCACAGCGCGAGCACCGGAGGTCGCTGGGCAAGGCAGCGGGCCATGACGACCTTCTGCTGGTTGCCGCCGCTCAAGGTCGTGATCCTGGCTTCCCGCCCGGCCGTGCGCACCCCGACCCGCCGGATCCAGTCCTCCGCGAGGGAGGTTTCGCGCCGCCGGTGCAGCCGTCCGCCGGAGCCGCGCAGGCGGTGCAGCAGCGGGAGGGTGAGGTTCTCCGCGACCGAGAAGTCCGCGATCACTCCCTCGCCCGCTCGGTCCGCCGGCACCAGGGGCAGGCCCAGTGTCCGGGCGTGGCCGGCGTCCGTCCACGCGTCGGAGTGCGCGGGCAGGCGGAGTCTGCCGCGCACCGGTGCGGTGCGCGCACCGCACACCGCGTAGGGCACGATCTCGTGGCCGGAGCCGACCAGGCCGGTGATGCCCAGCCGTTCGCCCCTGGCCAGATCGAAACCGACGCCCCGCAGGGGCCCGGCCCACAGGTCGCGGACCTGGAGCACCGCTTCGGCTGAGGCGGCGGGCTGAACCGGTCGGTGGCCGCTGTCGATCTCCTCACCCGCCATGAGCTCCGCCAGTGTGCGCGGGGTCAATCCCGCGACCGGGCGCGTGGCGACGTGGCGGCCGCCGCGCAGGACGGTGACCCGGTCGGCGAGGGCGAAGATCTCGTCCATGCGGTGCGAGACGTACAGGACACCGGCGCCGGCGTCGCGGACCTCCCGGACGATGTCGAAGAGCCGGGCCACCTCCCCGGGTGGCAGCACGGCCGTCGGCTCGTCGAGCACCAGCACCCCGCTACGGCCTTCCCAGCCCTGCAGGGCGGCGGCGATGGCCACCACTGTGCGCTGGACGGGCGAGAGCAGGGACAGGGGCCGGCGTACGTCGACGTCCAGGCCGAACCGCTCCACCAGTGCGGTCGTACGCCGTTCCATCTCGCGCCAGCGGATGTTGCCGGCGGCCGTACGGGCGAAGCCGTGGCTGAGCGCCAGGTTGTCGACGGCGCTCAGCTCGGGCACCAGCCCCAGCTCCTGGTGGACGAAGCGGAGCCGGTCGTGCCGGCCGGCGGTGGCCTGGCTCAGGTCGAAGGTCTCGCCGTCGAGTTCGGCGACCGCTCCGGGCTCGGCGTGGTGGTAACCGGCGAGGATCTTGATGAGCGTGGACTTGCCGGAGCCGTTGGGGCCCAGGAGGGCGTGGATCTCGCCGGGGGCGATCTCCAGGTCCACGCCCTCAAGTGCCCGGGTGGGGCCGAATCTCTTCGACAGCCCGGCGATCCGCAGCACAGGGCGGGTCAACTCAGCCCCCACAGCGCCTTGAACTGCGCCTGGTAGTCCTGGATGAGGGGGAAGTCGCCGTCGGCGGAGGGCAGGTTGTCCTTGGTGACCAGCATGTTGGGCAGCGCCGCCTGCTGGTCCACGTCCATGGACTGGCCGGTGAAGTGCCGGGCCAGGGCGTCGATCTGGATCCAGGCCAGCTCGTGCGAGTTCAGCGCCATGGCACCGTCGGTGAGACCGCTCTGGATGTACTGGTAGTTCTGCGCGTCCCCGACGTTGACGACGATGTGCTTGCCGGTGATGCCGGCGGTCTTCAGCGCGGCCGGAACACCCACGTTGAGCAGGCCCAGGGAGAACACGACGTGGGTCACCTTCGGGTGCGACCTGAGGTAGGACACCACCCGGTCCGGCATGTCCTTGCCGACCGCTGTGATCGGTACGTCGACGCTGTCCAGTCCGCACGTCGGGCACCACTGCTTGTACTTGGCCGCGAAGGAGTCCTTGACGGGTTTGAGGATGGTGTAGGCCGGGAGGTCGAAGTAGACGGTGTCGGCCTTGCCGCCGCTGTCGGCCACCACCCAGGAGGCGATCATCTCGCCCTGGACGGCGACATCCTTGGGCCTGTTCTTGAGCAGGGAGATCCCGTCGCCGGCCACGTCGTCCGCGTTGGACTGGATGACGGGGATGCCGGCCGCCTTGAGCTGTGCCAGTTGCTTGGCGTAGACGGCGCGGGGGAAGCCGGAGGCGATGACGGCGTCCGGCTTGTCCCGCACGGCTTGTTCGTATGCGGCCTGGACGGACTCGGGGGTGCCCTGGGTGGCGATCTGCTTGACCTTCCAGCCGAGTTGCCCGGCCGCGGCCGTGGTGAAGTCGGCGAGGTCCTTGCAGGACTGGACGCCGCAGAGGATGAAGTCGATCTGCTTGCCGCCCGGGATCTTGTGGCCCACGGGAGTGCTGACGGGGATGTGGGCCGGGCGGGCGGAGTACGTCTTGAGGGCCGCACGGGCCGCCGTCAGGCCGGGGGAGTCGGCCGCCGCCGCGGCCTGTGAGGTGCCGGTGGCCGGGGTCGTGTCGTTGCCGCACGCCGACAGGGCGAGCAGGGCGGTGACGGGGATGGTGGCGGTGAGGGCGCGGCGGACCGCGCGACCGGGTCTGGAACTCATCGTCGAGTACTCCCGTGGTGTGGCGCCTGGGCTGCCGCGGCCCGCGTCGCTCGCGCGGCGGTCGGCTCCGTTTCAGGCGGTCCTGTGGGTGCCGACCGGGACGGGCGGCACAGGGGGTGGTGGAACAGGGGGCCTGTGATCGCCGGCGTGGGGCACGGCGTGGGCCGCAGGGGTGACCGTGCGGCGCTGGGGCGGGGCATGGAGCCCGGCCCTACCAAGAAACTTATGAGGAACTACAGCCTCAAGTGCGTGGGAGTGTGACACGCTGCGGCGGACTTGGGGAGGGGGTCGCCGCAAAATTCCCCGTTTCCGCGCCTGATTTCTGCGGTGACCTCGGCAGACCTGGGTCGGGGTGTTGTTGCGAGTGTTGCCGCCGGATGCCCCCGCTAACTACACTCACTCTAAAGTTTCTGCCTGAGGAGAGATGATGGACGAAACGTCGGAGGTGGGCGCCGCGCGGTGTCCCGGGCCCAGCGTCCAGGACTACCTCGACCGCGACAGCCGACCCGTTCCCGCCGCCCTGCGCCTTGAGCGGAACGACTACCTGGGCAGCGAGGACATCGACTCGGCACGCTTCGTCTCCCGTGAGTGGGCCGAGCGCGAGATGCGGCAGGTGTGGCGGCGCGTGTGGCAGTTCGCCTGCCTGGAGAGCGAGATCCCGCAGGTCGGAGACCACGAGATCTACGAGATCGGGGACGACTCACTGATCGTCGTGCGGACCGCCCCCGAGGAGATCCGCGCGTACGTCAACGTGTGCCTGCACCGTGGCCGGAAGCTGCGCACCGACGGCGGCAATGTCAGCGAGTTCCGCTGTCCGTTCCACGGTTTCACCTGGAACCTCGACGGGACCATGCAGCCCCCGCCGTGCGCCTGGGACTTCCCGCATGTCGCCCCCGAGAAGTTCGCGCTGCCCGAGGCCAAGGTGGCCACCTGGCGCGGCTTCGTCTTCATCAACATGGACCCGTATGCCGAGTCCTTCGACAGCTACCGCGGCACCTTCGACGACTACTACATCTGGCCGCTGGAGAAGCGCTACAAGTCGCTGCACATCGCCAAGGTGCTGCCCTGCAACTGGAAGGTCGCGCAGGACGCGTTCATCGAGTCCTTCCACGTGATCGCCACCCATCCGCAGATGCTGCTGTGGCTCGCCGACGCCAACTCCCAGTACGACGTCATGGCCGACCAGCCCCACTGGAACCGGATGATCAACATCCAGGGCGCTCCCAGCCCGCATGTGGCCGACTTCGTGACGGAGGAGGACGTGCTGGAGACGTTCTACGACTCTCGCGCCTTCTACTCGGCTGCCCAGGGCCGCGATCTGGTGGTGCCGGAGGGAGGCGAACTGCCCGCGATCCCGCCCGGCGGCACGGCCCGTCAGGTCCTCGCCGAGCGGATGCGGGACCAACTGGCGACCACCTCGAACCAGGACTTCTCGCAGACCCCGGACACCGAACTCCTCGACGCCATCAACTACTTGCTGTTTCCCAACTTCAACCCCTGGGGCGGCGCCAAGTCCAACATCGTCTACCGGTTCCGGCCCAACGGCCTGGACCCCGACTCGTGCATCGCCGAGATCATCTTCATGTCGTCCCCCAAGCAGCCCGGCGAGATGCCACCCCCGGCCAAGGTGCGCTGGGTCGAGGAGGACCTGCTCTTCGCGGACATCCCCGAACTGGGCGTGCTCGGACCGGTCTTCGACCAGGACTGCGAGAACCTGCCGTATGTGCAGCAGGGGCTGAAGGCGATGCGCAAGCCGGGCATTACCCTGGCCAACTACCAGGAGAGCCGCATCCGCCACTTCAACCAGACGCTCGACCACTGGATGAGCAAGTGACCCACACCGTGGCGGTCCGGCCCGCCGGACTGGAGATGGAAGTCCTCGACGGCGAAGACCTGTTCAGCGCCGCGCACCGGCTCGGCTACCGCTGGCCCACCGTCTGCGGCGGCAACGGCACCTGCCGCACCTGCTTCGTCCAGGTCGACGAGGGCGCCGGCAACTGCTCGCCGGTGGGCCCGCTGGAGCGCGAGGGCATCGAGGCCCTGCGTCGGCCCGTGGACGGCCGCACCCGGCTCGCCTGCCAGCTCCGGGTCGTCGGCCCGGTGACCGTGACCAGACGCGGCGTGCGCCGCCGAGTGCAGGAGTGAACGCCATGCCCAAGCAAGTGACCCATCCGCTGACCGGGCATGTCTACCGGCTCACGGAGGACGGGATGGTGGAGGTGACCGACCCCAGGACCGGGGCACAGGGCATCTTCGACTTCCAGGCCCGCTGGCAGTCGGGCGAACTGCGCCACGCCGACCTGCAGATGGCCGGCTGGGTGGGCCGGCTCGCCCGGCGCCGCTCCGTCCCGCAGCCGGAGGAATGAGCCGGTGACAGTGCGCACCACACGGGTGGTCTGCCTGGTACGCCGCCCGGACGGGGAGCCGGTCCCGGACGACTTCGCGCTCGAGCAGCGCGAGCTGCCGCCGCTCGGAGCGGGGCAACTCCTCGTCCGCAACCTCTACATGAGCGTGGATCCCTCGATGCGCGGCCGGCTGGAGAGCACCGAGAAGCACTACACGCACAACTTCACCCCCGGATCCCCGCTCGACGGGAGGGCCCTGGGCGTCGTGGAGGAGAGCCGGTGCGCCTCAGTGCCGCCGGGCAGCTTCGTACGCCACCAGCTCGGCTGGCGCGAACACGCCGTCCTCGACGCCGCCGCCACCGACGGCGCCGGGCGCATCGACCCCGCCCTCGCGCCGTTGCCCACCTGGCTGGGACTCCTCGGACAGACCGGTTTCACCGCGTACGTCGGGCTGACGCGGATCGCCGGGATCCGCCCCGGCGACACCGTCCTCGTCTCGGCCGGGGCGGGGGCCGTGGGCAGCGCGGCCGGACAGTTCGCCCGGCTGCTGGGCGCGGGACGCGTCATCGGCACCGCCGGCGGGCCGGACAAGTGCGCGCTGCTGGTGAAGGAGTTCGGCTACGACGCAGCCGCGGACTACCGGGCCGAGCCGGTGCGCGAGGCGCTCGCCAGGCTGGCCCCCGACGGCGTGGACGTCTACTTCGACAACGTCGGCGGCGAGCAACTCGTCGCCGCCCTGCACGCGTTGCGCCCCGGCGGGCGGGTCGCTCTGTGCGGGATGATGTCCCAGTTCGGCGCTGAGCGGCGCTCCGCCGACATCAACCAGCTCATCCAGGCGGTCCTCAAACGGCTGACCCTGCGCGGCTTCATCGTGCGCGACCACGACGACCTGCGCCCGGAGTTCGAGAGCCGGGTCACAGGCTGGCTGCGCTCCGGCGAGGTCACGGCCCGGGAAACGGTGGTGGAGGGCCTGGACAACGCCCCGCAGGCCTTGCTGTCCCTGCTCGCCGGCGGCAACGTCGGCAAGATGCTGGTCAGGCTGGACACCTGCGGAGTCGACCGGTAAGGGACGGCGAAAAGGGGCGGGGGGGGCGCGGGTGGGAACGGCGCCCCCCCCCCTTTAGCCGGGGGCGCGGCCCCCCCGCCCGGGGGCGGCCGGCGCGCGGGGCGGCGCGGGGGGGGGGGGGGGCGGCGCCCGCCCCCCCCCCCCCCGCCCCTTTTCGCCGGTGCCGGGCCTCAGCGCATGTCGCGCGAGGCGGTCACCTGGTGGGCCTGGAGACTGACGCCCACGCGTACGAGCCCGGACGAGGCCGCCCGGAACTCCTTGATGTGCGCGGTGGTGAAGTGCTCGTCGAGCGCCTGCTGGGAGGTCCACCGCTCGTACACCCGGATGCGTCGCTTGTCCGCGGGGTCGGCGGTCATCGCGTAGTCGAGGCAGCCGGGTTCCGCCGCACGCGTACGGTGGCCCAGCTCGACGAGATGACCCAGCATCGTGTCCCGGTCGGCGGGCTCGTAGTCCATCCACCCGGAGACGATGATCTGCTCTGCCATGTGCCGTACTCCCCTTTCCGGGCAGCGGGCCCGGCGCATCCGTTCTGGGAGCGCCGGGCCCGGCCCGTGGTGGTCAGCTGCCGAGCGCCGCCGGAACGCTGTCCACGGTGACGGTGCCCTTGTCGCCGTCGACTGTGATGACCATCCCGTCGCGCAGCCGCCGGGTGCCGCCCTCGACGGAGATGACGGCGGGGATGCCCAGTTCGCGGCAGACCACGACGGCGTGGCTGTTGAGTGCGCCCACATCCACGACGGCCGCCCCGGCGACGAGGAACAGCGGGGTCCATGCCGCGTCGGTGATCGGCGCGACCAGCACCTCACCGGGCTCCAGCGCCTCGCAGGACGCCGGGTCGCTGACCACCCGTACCGTGCCCGTGTAGGTGCCGTGGCTGCCGCCCACGCCGCTGAGGACATCGCCCTCGCCCGCGGCATCGGTCGTTTCCTCCGCGCGCCGTGGCCAGGTGTCGATCTCGGTCCGGGCGTCGTCCGCGACGAAGAACGGCGGCTCCAGCTCGTGCAGCCGCGCGTACTCCTCGAGTCGCCTGGCGATGACGGGGACGAACGCCTCCGGGTCGGTGACGTAGTCATCCAGTTCGCTGTCCAGCAGCATCATCACGTCCTCGGGCTGCGCGAAGCGTCCGGCTTCGACGCCGCGGCGGCCGAGTTCGCGCACCGTCATGCGGATCTCGTTGACGACGGTCACGCAGTTCGCCTTGGTGCGCTCGCGGGCCGGGATCCACACCTTGGACGCGTGCAGTCCGGCGTCGAACATGCCGTGCGCTTCCTCGGGAAGCAGCGCCCGGACCTGCCGCGCCGTCTGCTCCCGCCGCTCGGTCAGGCGCTGCCTGCGGCTGGCCGGGGAGTCGTCGTCGGGGCTGTGCCGGATCCGGTCGACCAGGGCCAGTGCCTGGACGGGCGCAGCCTCCCACGACAGGGCGTGGATGTCCCATTCGTTGGGGCCGCGGTCGCCGGAGGCGGCCAGGAACTCCTCGAAGGAGTCGCGGAAGGCCTTCACGTCCCCGTCCGCCCCGTCGAGCGCCCGCTCCACCGCGGCCGCGCCCTGGTCGAACAGGGCGGTCAGCTCGGCGGAGTTCGCCACCTGGCGCGACAGCGTCCACAGTCCGTCGGACGGGGAGGCGGAGTCGACGTCGCCGAGACCGCCGATGAGGTCGAGCATGGCGTCGGGGCGGTCCACGCTCGCGCACAGCGGGCCGAGGATCGCCGGCCCGACGGAGGCGGGCAGGGACGACTCGACGTGCCGCTGGTACGTCGTCTCCACCTGGCCCAGCAACGAGCGGGCGTACGCCACCAGTTGACCGTCGGACAGCTCGCTCAGGTCGGGTCGTTCGCGGCGCAGCAGGCGTAGCCGTTCCCGGTCGGCGTCGGCCTCAGGGAAGTTCGACTGCCCCAGCATCCGCTGGAGCGTCCCGCCCGCCTTGGCGGTCAGCTCCGCGTCCTCGTCCTCGGGATGCGCCACGTACACGGGGGTGTCGGAGCGCTGGCCGACGAAGGCCGCGTCGATCTGGTCCGCCGTCTGGCCCATGCGGATGCCGAACAGCCGCATGTGGGAGAGGTTGAGGTAGAAGTAGCCGCCGAACATCCCCACGAAGGGCGGCCGGGGACCGGCCACCTCCTCCTCGCGGTAGATGCCGAAGCCGACGAAGCCCTTGCGCCAGCCCTGCAGACCCGGCCCCCACACCAGGGTCCAGCCCAGGGGGCTGGCCGGTTCCGGGAGGGTCTCGCCCGCGTTGGCGCGGGTGTAGTGCGGCAGCCGCTCGCTGCGCTGCCAGTCCGTGATCCAGCTCTTCATGCCCGACGTCTCCCGCCGTCCGTGCCCGCGCCTGTCCCTGCCCGTCCCGCGCCTACCACTGCGCCGTTCCCCCGTCGACGCTGATCAGCGCGCCGGTGATGCCCGCGCCGGCGTCGCCGGCGAGGAGGGAGGCGACCGCGGCGATCTGCTCCACCGTGGTGATCTTCTTGGTGGCGGCGTGCTCGGCGAACCGGCCGAGCCACTCCTCGTAGCTGATGCCCTCGGCCTCGGCCGCCGCGGGACCGGCGGCCCGCATGAGGTCGGTGTCCACGGCACCGGGGCAGATGGCGTTGCAGGTGATGCCCTGGGTGCCGTACTCGAAGGCGGTCGCCTTGGTCAGGCCGTGGATGGCGTGCTTGTTGGTGATGTAGTGGCTGATCGCGGGCTTATTGGCCTGCTTGCCCTCCACGGAGGAGATGTTGATGATGCGGCCCCAGCCGTGTTCGAGCATCTTCGGCAGGGACCGGCGGGTGCCGTAGAAGTAGGCGTTGAGGTTGAAGGCGAGGGCGTGGTCCCAGGCCTCGTCGCTGAGCTCGTGCACGGGCGCGAAGCCCTGCGTGCCGCCCGCGTTGTTGACCCAGATGTCGAGCCGTCCGAACCTCTCGGCGGCGAAGTCGGCGAGGCCCTCGATGTCCTGCTGACTGCTGGCGTCGCAGGCGTGGAAGACGGCCCGGTCACCGGCGGCCATCTCCTCCAGCGCCTGCTTGCCCTTGACCTCGTTGCGGCCGCTGACGACGACCGTGGCGCCGTCGGCCAGGAATGCCTCGGCGATGGCGCGCCCGATGCTGCGCGTGCTGCCCGTGATCACCGCGACACGTCCGTCGAGGCTGCCCGTAGCCACCATGGTGTTCTCCTGCTTGTGTTGAGGGTGAGGGTTCGTCACCTGGCGGCTCGTTCTGCGGTTTCCAGGTGCGCGTGGATGGTGCGGTGGAAGTGCTGGAGGCCGGGCTCGTTGCGCCCGAAGACGAAGTCGGTACCGGCTGCGGCAAGAGCCTCAAGGCCCTGCTGGACTCCGTACGTCGTCGCGTAGTCCTCGTCGCGGACCACCTCGTGGAACCACTCGCCGAACTGGTCGGCGGCCTTGCGCTCCTCCTCGGTGACGGCCGGTTCGCGCAGCAGGATGATCTGCTGGGTCACCGATTCGGTGGCCGTGCGGGGAAGGACGAGGGAGACGGCGATCTTCTGGCGCCAGCCGCCGGCGATCGCGAGTCCGGGGAAGAGCCAGTAGATGGGGCCGACGCAGTCACCGGGGTCCCGCTGCTCGGGCGGCAGGTCCACCGCCCCGGCGATGGGCCGCAGGGCCGGCGCGATCCGCTGGTGCGGTCCCCAGGTGTCGTGCGCCATCATGTTGGAGAGGTTGGTCTCGAAGACGGTCTTCGGGTGCAGTGAGGCGAAGTGGTACGTCTCCAGATAGCCGTCCAGGGTGACCTTCCAGTTGGGGCTGGTCAGTTCCCGGGTCGCGTAGTGGTGGCACTCCGCCAGGCGGAGCCCCTCCAGAAGCGGGAGCAGATCGCCCAGCCAGTCGTCGAGGTCGTGCTCGGCGGCCGGGTCCAGCGACACGAAGACGATGCCGGCGCGTTCCCCGGCCGGCAGTCGCACCAGGCCGCGCCCTTCGCGGGGCACGTCGCCGAAGGTCTTCTCGGCGTACACGCCCCGCAGCTCCCCGGCCAGGTCGTAGGACCAGGAGTGGTAGGGGCAGGTGAGCCGTTTCGACACCCCGCAGCCGGGTTCGAGGAGCTTGGCCCCGCGGTGCCGGCAGGCGTTGATCATCGCGTGCACCGTGCCCTGCCGGTCACGGGTGATCAGGACCGGGACGCCGAGCACGTCGATCGCCTTGTAGGTGTTCGGGCCGGGAAGCTCGCTCGACATGGCGAGCGGCAGCGGAACGCCGCGGTGGACGGCGTCCGTCTCGCGCTGCCAGCGGCGCGCGTCGAGGTAGTGCGCGACGGGTTCCGTCCACTGGTCCGCGACCTCGTGGGTCGTGCCCGCGCGGTAGTGCTCGACCACGCGGTCGACCAGTCGGGCCGCATCCTGCCGCATCGCCACGGAAGAGGCGTCGGTGGACCGGTCCTGGCTGATCCATGAGGAGTATTCAGGGGCCCGGGGCGGCTGACGCTGATCAGCCGTTTCCTGGGACTGCAGTGAACTGGTCGGGACCACGGTGTCCTCACAATCCTCCCAGCCGAGAGCTGGGGAACGGCTCCGGTTGCGACAGCTGGGCTGTGAGCGACAAAACAACAGGGCTTAGTGTTGTCTGTCAATAGTAAGTAGGGAAGAAGCAGGTGGGTGGCCCCGGCCTCACCTCGTCCTCGGTGTCCGGTGAGGCACCAGAGGCCCCTGACCTTTCTGGTGACCGGCTGCAGCTTGAGGTGATGGCCGATGGAGTTCCCCGTGTCGATGACCCGTCCGTTCGAGGCCGGGATCGTCGTGGCGGACCTGGCGCTGATGGAGCGCTTCTACGGTGAGGCGCTCGGCTGCCCGGCGGTGCACCGTTCCGTCGTCCCCGGGGAGGTCGCTGGGCCTGCGGGGCTGGGCGGGCAGCTCACGGTCGTCTGGCTTCAGGTGCCGTCGGGGGGTCGGATCAAACTGATTCACCCTCAGGCAGCCGCCGTACCCGCGCCGGTGGCCGAGCCGCTCGCCGCGCGCCGCGGCCTGGCGTACGTCACCCTTCACCTCGACGACATGGACCCCGTCGTTGCCGCACTGCCGTCCGCGGGTGCCCGGCCGCTGTCCCGGCCGGTCGTGGTGGAGGCGCGCGGGCGGCGGATCAGCTTCTGGGCGGACCCGGAGGGCAATGTCGTCGAGTTGGTGGACTGCCCATAGTAATTAGACACCCTCTTCAGTAAGGTGCGCTCTGCTGGTTACTGTAGACCGGTGCAAGAAAGTCCCTCGGCGGGACACCTCCCTCGGGACGAAGGGGCGGACGATGGCGTACACACCACCGCACGAGCAGGCCACGACGGCCGCTGACGAGATTCCCGCGCAGGTCGTACGCGACCTGCACGAGCGCATGATCCGTATCCGGCTGTTCGAGACGGAGGCCGGAAAACTCATGGAGGCGGGCAAGCTCCCGGGTTTCCTGCACCTCTACGTCGGCCAGGAGGCGGTGGCCGCCGGAGTGATGGCGGCGCTGCACGACGACGACCAGATCACCTCCACCCACCGCGGACACGGACACGCCGTGGCCAAGGGCGTCAGCTTCCGGCAGATGTACGCCGAACTGTACGGCCGCGTCACCGGCGCCTGCCTCGGCCGCGGCGGCAGCATGCACATCAACGACGTCACGCTCGGCATGCTCGGCGCCAACGGCATCGTCGGCGCCGGCATCCCGATCGCCGTCGGTGCGGCCTTCGCCGCCCGCTACAAGGGCGAGGACAGCATCGCCGTCACCTTCTTCGGCGACGGCGCCACCAACATCGGCTCCTTCCACGAGGCCGCCAACATGGCCGCCGTACTGCGCCTGCCGGTCCTGTTCGTGTGCGAGAACAACGGCTACGCGGAGTTCACCCCGCAGTCGAAACACATGCTCCTCACCGATGTCGCCGACCGGGCGGCGGCCTACGGCATGCCCAGTGTGATCGTCGACGGCATGGACGCGGTCGCCGTCCACGCCGCCGCCGTCGACGCGGTCGCCCGCGCCAGGGCCGGCGAGGGCCCGATGATGATCGAGGCCAAGACCTACCGCTACTACGACCACCAGGGCGTCAAGGGACTGCGTCACCCCTACCGCTCGCAGGAGGAGGTCGACGAGTGGAAGGCCCGCGACCCGATCGACCTGCTCGAGGCCCGCGCCGTCGCCGACGGCACCGCCACCCGTGCGGAGCTGGACGAGGTATGGCGGCGCACGCGCGAGGAGATCGCCGAGGCCATCGCCCACGCCGAGGCCAGCCCCCTGCCCGACACCGCCGACCTGCTGCTCAACGTCTACTCGGGGTGACCGACATGACCGCCATCACCGAAGCACCCGCCGTCGCCCCCAACGGCACGGCCCGCACCCTCACCTACGTCAAGGCCTTCAACGAGGGTCTGGCCCAGGCCATGCGCGAGGACGACAACGTCTTCGTCGCCGGAGAGGACGTGGCCGGATACGGCGGCGTCTTCCGCATGTTCGACAACCTCCTCGACGAGTTCGGCCCCCGCCGCATGATCGACACCCCGATCTCCGAGGCCGCCCTCGTCGGCCTGGGCGTGGGCGCGGCCGCCCGGGGCCTGCGCCCCGTGGTCGACTTGATGTTCATGGACTTCATCGGCGTCTGCCTGGACCAGATCGTCAACCAGGCCGCCAAGATGAAGTACATGTTCGGCGGCGCCGTCTCGGTGCCGCTGACCATCACCACGGCCTCCGGCGCCGGCCTCGGCGCCGCCGCCCAGCACAGCCAGAGCCTCGAGGCCTGGCTCGCCCACGTGCCCGGCCTCAAAGTCGTGATGCCGAGCGACGCCTACACCGCCAAGGGTCTGACCGTATCGGCCATCCGCGACGACAACCCGGTCGTCATCATGCTCAACAAGGTCCTGCTGGGCAGCAGGAGCGAGGTGCCCGAGGACATCTACGCCATCCCGCTGGGCCGGGCCCACACCGCGCGGCCGGGCACCGACGTCACCGTCATCGCCCTCGGCCGCATGGTCGGCGAGGCTCTCGCCGCAGCCGAGGAACTGGCCGCCGAGGGCATCGAGGCCGAGGTCATCGACCCGCGCACGGTGCAGCCCCTGGACACCGAGACCATGATCGCCTCGGCCCGCCGCACCAACCGGGTGCTGGTGGTGCACGAGGCCGTCACCTTCGGCGGGCTCGGCGCGGAGATCGCCGCCCAGATCCAGGACGCCGCCTTCGACCACCTGGACGCCCCGGTCCTGCGCATCGGCGCGCCGTTCTCCCCGGTGCCGTTCTCGCCGGTCCTGGAGCAGGCCTACGTACCCGACGCGGCCCGCATCGCGCAGGGCTGCCGCCGGCTGCTGGAAAGGTCGTGACGACGTGGCGGTCGAGGTTCTGCTGCCGAAGATCGGCCTGACCATGCAGGACGGCACCATCGACGAGTGGCTGGTGCCGGCCGGCGCCTTCGTCTCCGAGGGTGACGCGCTGCTGCGGCTGGCCACCGACAAGGTCGACGTGGACGTCGAGGCGGAGGGGCAAGGGGTCTTCCACCCCGTGGTGCCCGCCGGTACGACCGTCCCGGCCGGAGCGCTCATCGGCTGGCTGCTGGCCGACGGCGAGCAGCCACCGGGCTCCGGCGACGCGTCCGAGCCCGCCGTGACGGGGACCAACGCGCAGGCCGCACCCGCCGCGGCTCCGTCCGCCAACGGCACGGCCACGCGCGACGGGACTCGGATCCTGTCCTCGCCCAACGCCCGGCGGGTGGCGGCAGAGGCCCGCGTCGACCTGAGCTGTCTGCGCGGCACCGGGCCCGGCGGCCGGATCGTCTCCGAGGACGTGGAGGACTTCCTCGCCGCCGACCCGAGCCGACAGGCTCCGGCCCCCCTGATCGAGGAGCAGGTCATCCCCGTCTCGCCCCTCGTGCGGCGACTGGCGAAGGAACGCGGCATCGACCTCGCCGCCGTACAGGGCAGCGGCGCGGGCGGCCGGATCCGCCGGGCCGACCTGGACGCCACGACCCCGACGCCCGCACCGGTGCCCCGGACCTCCCGCGGCCCGGCCACCGCGCCGCGGCCCGGTGACGTTCTCCCGCTCACCGGTATGCGCGGCACCATCGCCCGCCGGATGCATGCAAGCCTGCAGGAGATGGCGCAGCTGACGCACGGGTACGAAGTGCGGATGGACGCCGTCGTGGCCCTGCGCGACCAGCTCAAGCAGGAGTGGGCCGACAGCGATCTGCCGGTGCCCAGCCTCAACGACTTCCTGCTGAAGGCGGCCGCACTGGCCCTGCGCGAACACCCGCTGCTCAACGCGGGGGTGCGGGAGGACGCCATCCACCTCCACGAGGACATCCACCTCGGCTTCGCCGTGGCCGTCGACGGTGGCCTGCTCGTCCCCGTGATCGAGGACGCCGCCGACCTGCCGCTGCCCGAGATCGCCCGCCGGTCGCGGCAGCTGGCCGACGCCGCCCGTGCGGGACGGATCTCCCCGGCCCAGCTGGAGGGAGCCACCTTCACCGTCACCTCGCTCGGCGGCTACGGCGTCGACTTCTTCACCCCCGTGATCAACCCCGGCAACGTGGCCATCCTCGGTGTGGGCAGGCTCAAGGACGGCGTCGAGTGGGTCGACGACCAGCCGCGGCGGACGCGGGTGCTCACCCTCAGCCTCACCTTCGACCACCGCGCCGTCGACGGGGCCCCCGCCGCCGAGTACCTGCGCACCCTGGAGGCCCTGTTGCGTACACCGCTGCGTCTGCTGGTGTGAGGTGAGCGCGCGCCGCTCAGCCCTCGACCGCGGTGATCCGTTCGGAGAGGCGGTTGACCTCCTCGGTGAACGACCGGTGCCCGAGCGCCCGGTAGACCTCGTCCCCCCGGATCTGCGAGATGGCGGCGTTCTCCAGCAGGGCCAGCAGCGCGAGCCCGGTCACCGCCGCCTCCGCGTCGGTCACGGGCTCGCGGTCCTTGCGCACGAGCCGCACCAGTTCCTCCAGCAGCTGCGTACGGATCTCGTGGCGCAGCACTTCCGCCTCCTGGCTCATCCCTGCCGAGGAGACGAAGAAGACGGTGGCGGCCGACCGGTGCTCGCCCAGCCACGCCAGCAGCGAGGTGACCTCCGTGCCGATGCCGGTACCGGAAGCGTGCTCCGCGGTGAGCGACTCGAGCTGCTCGCGCAGCGCGGCGGCGAACACCCGCATCCCCTCCACCAGAACCTGGTCCTTGGAGGAGAAGTGGTAATACACCGCCGCGGACGTCATCTCCGCCCGCGCGGCGATGTCGGCCACCGTCACCTCGTCCGGCGGCTGGGTGGCGAACAGCTCCGTGGCAGCCTCGATCACCCACTGCCGACGCGACGGGCGGTGAGCGGCGCGGGTTCCGGAAGTCGTCATGGTGTCAAGTATGCCCAAGACCACTTCCCCAGCGCCCCTGCGGTATCAGGATTTACGGCACCGACGCCGCGGAGTTACTCGATACCATGGTCAGTAGGCCGGAGACATCCGCCACCGGACTCGGACACCGCGAGGGAGCACACATGGCCACCACGCCCCATGGCAAGCAGCCGGCCCACCGGCCCTCGCGGCGACAGCACATCATCGGCGCCGCGGTGCGTGTCTTCGGCTCCAAGGGCTTCGCCGAGACCAGCGTCCAGGACATCGCCGACGAGGCCCAGGTCGTGCCCACAGCCGTCTACTACCACTTCGACGGCAAGGAAGAACTCCTCGAACTGTCCATGCGCCGGGTCTTCGACCAGCTGAACGCCGTGGTGGAGGAGGCCCGCCCGGAGACCGAACCGGGCGACGCCAAGGGCCTGGTGCGCGTCATCGACGCCGTGTGGGACTGGGTGGAGAGCAACCCCGACGAGGCCCGGCTGTTCCAGGTCCAGATCGCCTCCGCCAACGGCAACGTCAAGGCTCTGCGCGACGAATTCGAACAGCGGCACATCCAGCGCGCCTACGACTACCTGCCCGAGGCGACCACGCGCAGCGCCCGCGCGGCCCGCTCCCGCCACGCCGCGCAGGCCTTGGCGGTCCGTACCCTCATCAGCACCACCATGCTGGTCACCGCGCTGCGCGCGGAAGGCGGTCCGCTGGCCGGACTGCCTCAACGCTCGGTGCAACAAGCGGTCAGGTCGACCGCCCTGCGGATCGTCGCCGCGGACCAGAGCGCCGTGACGCAGGGCTGAACAGCGCGCCGCTGCCGGATTCGCAGCCCGCCGTCCCGACACCCTCCAGCCGTAGGGAACCGGGACGTCAGACCTACGACCCTCGGCCGCGACGTCGTTCGGCCGGCCACTCACACCGTCAGCACCGAGCAGGCGCTGATTCCCGGCGCCCCGTACACATGGGTGAAGCCCACCCGCGGCCCGCCCGGCACCTGTGCTCCCGGCGCGCGGCCCTGCAACTGCCGTACGACCTCGTGGAACTGGCGCAGTCCCGACGCGCCCACGGGCTCCCCGCCGGCCAGGCAGCCGCCGTCGGTGTTCACCGGCAGCCGTCCCGTGGGATCCGTCTCGCCGGCGGCCAGCAACGCCTCCTGTTCGCCGTGCGCGCACAGCCCGGTCTCGGCCAGGTGGATCAGCTCCGAGCCGCTGTCGGTGTCCTGGACCTGCGCCACCCGCACATCCGCCGGAGACACTCCCGCCCGTCGGAAGACCGCCTCGGAGGCATCGACGCTGGGGCTGCGGTGCGGGCCCGGCGGCAGCCACGGGGAGAAGACCTCGAAGGAGCCGAACCGCCGGGTCCGCAGTGCCAAGCCCGCGAGTCTGACCGGCCGTTCGCACAGGTCGAAGGCGCGGTCACCGAGGGCCAGCACGAGTGCCACCGCGCCCTGCCCGGGCGAGCAGAACATGTACTGCGTGAGCGGCGGGCTGACCTCCGCGGAGTCCAGGATCTCCTGTTCCGTGAGCGGCTTGCGCCGCCAGGCCATGGGATGCCGCGAGCCGTTGCGGAAGGCCCGCTCGGCCACCCTCGCCAGCGTCCGCTCCGACATGCCGTACTCGTGCAGATACCGCTGGGTCTTCAGGGCGAAGAACTGCGTCGTCAGCATCATGCCGCTCTCGGCGTACCAGTCACCCAGCCCGTAGCGGGCCGGCGAGGCGTTGAACGCTCCCCGCTCGTGCTTGTCGAAGCCGACCGCCAGACCGAGTGCGGCCTCTCCCGCCCGGAGGGCGTTGGCGACCGAGAGCACGGTCGAGGCTCCGGTCGCGCAGCCGTTCTGCACATTGACGAACGGCACTCCGGTCAGCCCCAGCCGGGCCACCAGGGTGTCGGGTTTCCCGGACACGTCGGAGCCGCCCGCCGCGAAGCCGATGTCCTCCCAGGCGACGCCGGCGTCGGCCAGTGCCTCGCGCACCGCCCGCTCGGCCATGTCCATCCCGGTGACGGTCTCGTCGCGGCCGAAGGGGTGCATGCCGCAGCCGACGACGTAGACCTCGTCGGTCGTTGTCATCACTGGTCTTCCTGATCGGGTGCGAAGGCGAAGGTCAGCACTTGGTGGCCGTTCTCGTCCTGATACGCGGGGACTGTGGTGAGCCGGACGCGTCGCCCGATGCGTATCTCCGTGCGGGTCATCGCGAGCCGGGCCTCCACCAGCACCTCGCCGAGGTCCACGTAGCCGACGTGGTACGGCTTCCAGCCGCTCGACGGCGGCCGGTAGGGCGGCTTCGGCGGGAACGCCTGCAGCGTCCACGACCACAGCCGGCCGCTCTCCGGCAGGACATGGGGGGTCATGGGCGTGTGCGAACACCTGGGGCACGAGTCCTGCCGGGGGAAGACGACGGTGCCACAGGGGGAGCAGCGCGCGCCGACGAGACGCGGGGGATCAGCGCTGTCGAACAGGGTGTCGTCGATGAGTCTGGTGGTCATGCCGTCCCGCCTTCCGTGTCACCAGCCGAGCAGGTGCGCGAGTCGTTCCCGGTGGTGTGCGGCGCCGCCGAGGAGGACGGCGTCGGACTGGGCGCGCCGGAAGTACAGGTGCGCGTCGTGCTCCCAGGTGAAGCCCATGCCTCCGTGCAGCTGCACGCATTCGGCGGCCACGTGCACGAACGCCTCGCCGCACCAGGCCTGGGCGACCGCGGCCGCCTCGGCGAGCGCTTCGGGCGCCGCCGCGACGCGGACCGCGCGCACCACGGCCGACCGGGCGGACTCCACCTGGAGCAACATGTCGGCGCAGGCGTGCTTGACCGCCTGGAAGCTGCCGATGGACCTGCCGAACTGGGTGCGGTTCTGTACGTGTGCCACGGTCATGTCCAACGCGGCCTGGGCGCCGCCCAGTTGCTCTGCGGCCAGGGCCACCAGGGCCACGTCCAGCGCGCGGGTGACGACATCCGCGCCCTCCCCGCCGGCGGTCAGTGCGCGCGCCCGCGCACCCGTGAAGGTGATGACAGCCTGCCCTCGGCTGAGGTCCAGGGTGGGTACCCGGCGCACTGTCACCCCCGGCTCGCGCGGGTCGACGAGGAAGAGGTCCACGCCGTCGGTGCCCGCGGCTGCGACGACCAGTGCCTCCGCGTCGGCGCCGTCGAGGACGAACGGAGCGGTGCCCTCCAGGACCGGCACGCTGCCGTGCCAGGTGGCGACGGCGACCGGCACGCTTTCGGGCCGCCATGTGCCGTCGGGAGCCGCCACCGCCAGGCCGTGCACCCTGCCCTCGGCCAGGTGCGTCAGTGCGGAGTCGGCGGTGCCGCAGCCCGCCAGTACCTGTCCGGCCAGCACGGTGGACGACAGCAGAGGTACCGGGGTGAGCGTCCTGCCCAGCTCCTCGCAGACCACGGCGATCTCGGCGAGGCCGCCGATGCCTCCGGCCGACTCGGGCAGGCCGAGGGCGGCCAGGCCGACCTGGCGGCCGAGGGTGTGCCACAGCCCGGCGTCGATACCGGGAGCGTGTTCGGACATCCGGCGCACCGCGGCGGTGCCGCCGGTGTCCGCGCACACCGCGCGGACGGTCTCGCGAAGGTCGTCCAGCTCTGCCTGGGACAGGGCCGTGCTGTCGGTCATGGTGGTCGTCACGGTGTGCTCCCGCTGTCGTCGCGGCGCTCGCGCAGGGCACTGTGCGCGGCCGCCATACGGGCGACCGGTACCCGGTGCGCGGAGCAGGAGACGTAATCGAGGCCCAGGTCGTCGCAGAGGTCGATCGACTCGGGATCCCCGCCGTGCTCACCGCACACACCCAGCTTGATGTCGGGGCGGGTGCTGCGGGCCCGTTCGGCGGCGAGGCCGATGAGGGCGCCCACGCCATGCGGGTCGAGCCGGGCGAAGGGGCTGGCGTTCAGCAACCCGCGTTCCTGGTAGGTGCCGAGCACCTGGCGTTCGACGTCGTCGCGGGAGAAGCCGTAGGTGAGCTGGGTCAGGTCATTGGTGCCGAAGGAGAAGAACTCGGCGTGCTCGGCGAGTTCGGCGGCCAGCAGCGCGGCCCGGGGAGTCTCGATCATGGTGCCGAGCCGGTAGGGGACCCGGACGCCGGTGCGTTCGGCGACCGTGTCGGCCGCCCCGCGGACGTACGTCGCCGCCGCGGCCAGTTCCTCCGGCAGGCTGACGAGCGGAATCATGACCTCCAGCGTGGGCCGCACCCCGGTGGCGGCGACGTCCACCCAGGCGGCGAAGAGGGCCTCGGCCTGCGCCGGGTACAGCCGTTCGTGCAGCAGGGCCAGGCGCACTCCGCGCAGCCCGAGCATGGGGTTGGCCTCGCGCAGCGCGGCGGCCCGGTGCTCGGCCTCGGTGTCACCGGCCTCGCCCGGCGCGGGCAGGAACTCGTGCAGGGGAGCGTCCAGCAGCCGTACGGTCACCGGCCGGTCGCCGACGGCGGACAGCAGTGACCGGAAGTCCTCGTGCTGGGCCTGTTCCAGCGCGCGCAGTGCCTCGTTTCGGGCGGAGCCGTCGGCGGCCAGGAGCACCCGTCGGATCAGAGGCAGGCGTTCGCCCAGGAACTGGTGTTCGGTGCGGCACAGGCCGACCCCCTCGGCGCCCAGGGCGACGGCGGTGTCCACCTCCGCGGCCGTGTCGGCGTTGGCGCGAACGCCCAGCCGTCGTACGCCGTCCGCCCAGGTGAGGAGGGTGGACAGTTCCGGCGGTGGGCCTGCCGCGGTGACCGGGAGGCGCCCGGCGTACACGGCGCCGGTGCGGCCGTCGAGGGAGACCGGATCGCCTTCGGCGAACACCCGGTCGCCGATGCGCACGGTGCCGGCCACTGGGTCGACCCGCAGTCCTTCGGCGCCGCATACGGCCGGTGTGCCGGCGCCGCGCGCCACCACGGCGGCGTGTGAGGCGATGCCGCCGCTGCCGGTGAGGACCGCGGCTGCGGCCAGCATGCCGGGGACGTCGGCGGGGGTGGTTTCGTGGGCCACCAGGACGGCGGGCGTACCCGAGCCGGCCAGTTCGAGGGCGCGCTCGCTGGACAGGGCGATCGGGCCGGACGCGGCCCCTGGAGAGGCGGGCAGACCGCGGACGAGAGGTTCGTCCCCTGCGGTCGGCTTGAGCCGGGGGTGCAGCAGTTCCTGCACCTGGACGGGGGTGACCCGCTGCACGGCCGCTTCCCGCTCCAGTACGCCTTCCGCCGCCAGATCCGCGGCGAGGCACACCGCGGCGCGCAGCGGGGGGCGGCCGACGGCCGAGGCGGACAGCAGCGCGACCTCGCCGTCGCGCAGTTCGAAGTCGACGCGGACCGCGGCGTGCAGATGGCGTTCGAGGGTGAGCAGGGCGTGCTCCAGGAGCGCGCGCCCCGCGCCAAGTTCTTCCAGCGGTTCACCCGGGTGCGGGGGCGGTGCGCTGCGACGTACCCCGCGGAAGAAGGAGCCCCGGGTCGCGAAGCGGCCGGTGTCGGCGTCCCGGCTCTCCGCGGTGCCGTAGCCGGAGCGGTCCCAGGGGCCGATGCGCAGGGCCTGGACGTGCAGGGCGATGCCGAGGTCCGCGGGCAGTCCCTGGGCCTTGCGGGAGCGCCTGGCCCGGGGCGAGGCCCATCGGGCCAGCATCGCCCTGGCGGCCAGGGCGAGTTGCTTGGCCGGATCGTCGGGGTAGGGCCGTGCCCCGTGCTGCGCGGCTGCCGTCAGCAGCGCGTCGACGCGGGCCTGGGGGCCGTCGGCGTCGAGCCGGGCGTCGTCGAGTGTGTGGCCGGGCACGTCGAGGGCGTACTCGGCGATCATGCTCACGGTGGAGGCCCATACGTCGTACAGCGCCTCCTTCCGGCCGATGACGGCACACAGTCCGTCGGCGCCGGTCGGGGTGAGACCGATCCCGGCGAGGTCCGGCGGCAGCCCCGCGACCTCGCTCGGCGCGCTGGCCGACAGACGCAGCAGCAGCGGTCTGCCAAGATCGCCGACCTGGCGCCCCGACAGCTGCTCCACGAGTTCGACGGCGGCCCGTGCGGTCCCGGGCTCGCCCAGCGACGCGGCCGACTCGGCCGGCACGGTCAGTCCCGGCACCACCGGGAGCCCGAGCGTCACCAGCCGGTCCATGGCGAGGCCGTGTGTGCCCAGGCCGGTGGCGTCGAGTCCGCGGCTGCGGCCCTGGCCGTACGGCACCAGGCTGTGGCCGGAGGCGTGCGCCTGGGCGGGGGACCCGGCCGGGCGTTCGGTGATGCTCAATCCCGGCTCCCCGTGACCAGCTCTTCCTCCAGGGCCTCGTCCTCGGCCCGGCTGATCCCGAGGACCAGCAGCAGTTCCTGATGCAGCCGCATCCACACCGTGTGGTACGAGTCGCACAGCGGCGATGCCAGCCACTCCGTGGCGCCGTCGTCGAAGCGGTCGAGGGCGTCCTCCAGATCGGTCAGATACCGCCCGCTGCCCACGAGCACGGACTCGAGCCTGCGCAGCACGGGCTGGATGTCCTCGTGCACGTCCTCCAGCGCCTCGCGCACCCCGGCGTCGTAGACGCTGTCGGTGTGGTCGTTGGCGGTGCCGTCGGGGCGGCACTGCCATGCCGTGCACACCTCACGGATACGGCGGTTGACCGGCAGGAAGGCCCGGTAGGCCGCGGTGATCCGCCCCTCCTGCTCGGACCCCGCGGGCACCCGGAGGGTCCGTGCGGCGATTGTCTTTGCGCGCTCGGTCGGCAGGACCATGGGGCCCTTCACCATGGCCAGTCCGGCCTCGGTCAGAGGGCTGTGGTCGGACTCGGGCCTGCCGCGCCACATGCCGCGCAGGACCAGGTCGACAACGGCTTCGGTGAGGATCTCGTCGAGAGCGTCCGTCCCGTCCACGGCAGCAGGTTGCATCGCCACACCTTTTCCTCGGTTCCGTGTTGCCCGGAGGTTACGCTCCGGCAGGCTGGTTAGTGAAGGGGGTGTCAAGAAACACTTTCGGGTTCCCTCGACCCGGTCGGGCCTTTCGTCCGCACCCGGGCCGCCAGAAAGGCGTCCATGCGGGCCTGTGCCTGCTCGCCGTCCGCCAGGGCGGCGATCAGCCGCGCCTCCTCGGCGAGGTGGCGGCGCAGTTCGTCGCCGGTGTCGCCGCGCAGCAGTCTCTTCGCGGCGCGCAGCGCCTGGCCCGCCCCCGCGGCCAGGTCGGCGGCGCAGCGGAAAGCGGCCTCGTCCAGTTCCTCGTCCGCGACCGCCCGGGTGGCGAGCCCGTGGCGTTCGGCGTCCTCGCCGGTCAGGACCCTGTTGGTCAGGATCAGGTCCGCTGTCAGTCGGGGGCCCGCCAGGCGCGGCAGCAGCCAGGACGCCCCGCAGTCCGGAGTCAGGCCGATGGCGGTGTAGGCCAGTCGGAACCGCGCCGAACGCGCGGCCAGGACCAGGTCGCCGACGAGGGCGAGGCCGATCCCACCCCCCGCGACGGCACCGCGCACGGCTGTCACGACCGGCACCGGCAGCTCGTACAGGGTCGCCACGGCGGCGTGCGCGGCGGTCGCGACGGCGTGCACGTAGCCACCGGTGTCCGCGCCCCGGCCGGCGAAGGCGCGCAGGTCGCCCCCCACGCAGAAGGTGCTGCCCGACGACCGCAGCAGCACGGCGCCGCCCGGAGCCGCGGCGACCTCGGCGCTCGCGTCCCGCAGTGCCTCGGCCGTGCGCAGGTCCAGGGCGTTGCCCCGCCCGGCGTCCTCCAGTCTCAACTCCACCACTCCGTCGGGGTGGCGGACCACCCGGACCGGCTCAGTGCTCATGACGGTCGTCTCCCCTCGTCGCCGGGCGTGTCGCTCGGATCACTCGGGCAAGATACTGGAGACGTTGTACAGTTTCTAGGTCGCGACGGGCGCCCGTGCCCGGTCGCCCGTCGGCGGGAGGAACCGTGCCGATCCAGTTCGATCCCGACCCGGTCGTCACCCGACTCACCGAGAGAACCACCGAGTTCGTCCGCGAGGTGGTGATCCCGGCCGAGCGCGCGTGCGGCGGATCCGTGCATGACGCCCCCGAGGCCCTGCGTCAGAGCCTGCACAAAGGCGCCCGCGAGGCAGGGGTGTTCGCCCCGCACGTGCCCGAGCGCTGGGGCGGCCACGGGCTCGACCTGCGCGGACAGGCAGCGGTGTTCGAAGCGGCCGGGTACTCATTGCTCGGTCCGCTGGCACTGAACTGCGCAGCTCCGGACGAGGGCAACATGCACCTGCTGGAGAAGATCGCCACCGAACAGCAGAAGGAACGCTATCTGCGTCCCCTCGCCAGCGGCGAGACGCGCTCCTGCTTCGCCATGACCGAACCGGCCCCCGGGGCCGGCGCCGACCCCCGGTCCCTGCGGACCACCGCGACCCGGGTGCCCGGCGGATGGCGCATCGACGGACGCAAGTGGTTCATCACTGGGGCGAACGGAGCCGGCTTCACCATCGTCATGGCGCGCACCTCCGGCAGCCCCGGCGACATCGGCGGCGCCACCATGTTCCTGGTCGACGCCGGCACCCCCGGCATGCAGGTGGTCCGTGACATCCAGACCCTGGACGAAGGCTTCTTCGCCGGACACGGCGAGATCGTCTTCGACGGATGCGTGGTCGGCGACGACCATGTGCTCGGCGCGGTGGACCAGGGCTTCGCCGGCGCCCAGGTCCGGCTCGGCCCCGCCCGTATGACCCACTGCATGCGCTGGCTCGGCGCGGCCCGCCGTGCCCAGGACACCGCCCTGGAGCGGGCCGGGAGCCGGACGGCGTTCGGCTCGGTGCTCGGCGACCTCGGCATGGTGCAGCAGATGCTGGCGGACTCCGAGATCGACATCGAAGCCTGCCGCGCCCTCGTCCTGCGCACCGCCTGGGAACTGGACACCGGCTCTCCGGCCGCCGCGCAGCTGACCTCGGTGTCCAAGACCTTCGTGGCGGAGGCCGTCAACCGCGTGGTCGACCGGGCGGTGCAGATCTGTGGAGCACTCGGCATCTCCGCCGCGGACGCCCCGCTGGCCCGCCTCCTTCGCGACGTACGCCCCTTCCGCATCTACGACGGCCCGTCCGAGACCCACCGCTTCGCCATCGCACGCCGTGCGTTGAAGCCCTACCGGCAGTCCCTCCAGGGCGCAACCGCCGACTCGTGACCGCGATGGCCGGCCCCTCACCCACCCCCAAGGACCCTCACATGGAAACCATCACTCGCCTCGGCGTCGTCGGCTGCGGTCTCATGGGCTCCGGCATCGCCCAGGTCGCCGCCCTCGGCGGCCTCGACGTCCTGGTCGCCGAGTCGTCCCAGGAGGCCGCCGAAGCCGGCCGCCGAAGGGTCGTGGCCTCCCTCGACCACGGACTGCGCCGCGGCAAGCTCACCGAAGCCGCGCGGGACGCCGCCCTGTCCCGGCTCACCTTCGCCGACGACCTCGAAGCCATGGCCGACCGCCAGTTCGTCATCGAGGCCGTCGCCGAGAACCGCGACATCAAGACGGCCGTCTTCGAGACGCTCGACCGAGTCGTCACCGACCCCCAGGCGATCCTCGCGAGCAACACCTCGTCGATCCCCATCGTCGACCTCGCCGTCCGCACCGGACGCCCGGCGCAGGTCATCGGCATGCACTTCTTCAACCCCGTACCGGTGCAGAGACTCGTCGAGATCATCCCCGCTCTGACCACGAGCCCCGACACACTGCTGCGGACCCGGGCCTTCGCCTCCGAGCACCTGCGAAAGGAGGTCGTCGAGGCCAGCGACCGCTCCGGATTCGTGGTCAACGCACTCCTGGTGCCCTACCTTCTCGCAGCCGTGCGCATGGTCGAGTCAGGATCCGCCGGCGCCGAGGACATCGACCGCGGCATGGAACTCGGCTGTGCCCACCCCATGGGACCACTGCGCCTGCTCGACCTCATCGGCCTGGACACCGCACAGGCCGTTGCGGAATCGATGTACGAGGAGTTCAAAGAGCCCCTCTACGCACCGCCGACGCTGCTGCGCCGCATGGTCGCCGCGGGCCGTCTGGGCCGTAAGAGCGGCGGAGGGTTCTACGACTACACCGCCGTTTCGTGACCGATCACATGCCGCGTCGGACAGCGTCGCTCACCGGGTTCGGGCCGGTGCCGCCGACACGCCGGCGTCCTGCTCCCCGGCCCGGGTGATGCGGCGTCCGCCGCCTGCGACGACGTACATCACCACGGCGGACGCCATGGCGAGGGCGATGAGCGCGCAGACCGCCCACCAGCCGAGGTGGGTGTAGGCGCGGGTGCCGAGCCAGGATCCGGCGCTCGCGCCGAGGAACGAGCAGGTCATGTAGCCGGTGTTGAGTCGGCTGTGGATCTCCGGCCGCAGGGCGAAGATGCGGGCCTGGTTGGCGACCTGTCCGCACTGCACCGCCACGTCGATCAGCAGCAGTCCGGCGGCGAGGGCCACGATCCCGGCGATACCGCCGAGCGCGCCGGCCGTCAGCACGCCCGCCGCGGCGAGTCCGGCCGCTACACACCACAGGTTGACGCGGTCTGGCCCGTACCGGTCCACCCACTTCCCGGCGGAGGGGGCGAGGAACATGCTGCCCGCGCCGACGAGGGCGAGCACGCCCACGGCCTGGGTGCCATTCTTCGCCTCGCTGCAGCGCTCGCTGCCGATGTACTCGATCTCTGCTCGGGGGCCTCCCTGGACCTGCCGCCCATCGTCATGCCCGGCTTCGTCCGGTCAGGCGGCCGGGGCGGTGAGGACGGCCGTGGCGGCCAGCCGGAGATTCCTGATCATCGGATTCGGGTCGTCCTTGCGGCTGACCAGGACGACCTGGCTGGGGGGAGCACCCTCGATCGGGAGGGTGACGAGGTCGGGACGCAGTGAGCTGCGCCGATCGCCGACCGGTAGGACGGCGATCGCCCTGCCGCTCGCGACGAGTTCGAGCTTGTCCTCGTAGCTCTCGATCGGCGGCACACCGGCCCCGAGGATCCGGTAGGAAGCCCAGCCCGCGGTCTCGAACGCGCACGGCGCCGCCTCTTCGTCGGCCAGTTCTTCCGCGGTCACCGATGCGCGGTCGGCCAAGGGATGGCCGCGGGGGACCACGAGCATCCGGGGCTCCTCGTACAGCGGGGTGGTGTTCACGTCGTCGGCGGCGAGCGGCAACGGGGTCCGCGCGATCAGGGCATCGACGCGCTTGTCCGACAGTGCCCCGACCTCGCGGCAACTCAGATGCCTGGTGGCGATCTCGGCGTCCGGGTGACGGAGGCGCAGCTCCCGTACGGCCGCAGTGATCACCAGGTCTTCGACGTAACCGATGGTGATTCGTTCGGTCCGGGCTTGTTCACGCACGGCCAGCTCGGCCTCGCGTGCGGCGCGCAGCAGGGCCTGGGCCCGGGGGAGGAATGTCTGGCCGGCCGGAGTGAGCCGGGTGCCCTGGGGGGTGCGGTCCAGCAGTCGTGTGCCGAGATATTTCTCGAGCCGTTGGATCTGGCGGCTCAGCGCCGGCTGGGCCACGTGCAGGTCGGCGGCGGCCCGGCCGAAGTGCTGGTGCGCCGCGACCACGGTGAAGTAGCGCACCAGCCGCAGTTCCAGGTCCTGTCCGAGATCGTTCACCCCTGCAGGGTACGCGTCATGCTGTTTCGGAATGACCGGTTGCCGAAGGGGTCTTGGACGGCCGTGCCGTCCCGAGCCTTGACTGAAGGAGCAACGTTTCCCCGAGAAAGCGACAGGCGCGATGAAGGCGATCCAGTTCCACGAGGCGGGCGGGCCGGAAGTTCTGCGGTACGACGAGGTGCCGGTTCCCGGGATCGGCCCGGGCGAGGTACTCGTCCGGGTGCACGCGGCGGGCATCAACCCGCCGGACTGGTACCTGCGTGAGGGGATGAAGGTCATGCCGGCCGAGATGAGGCCGGCGCTCGAATTCCCCCTGATCCCGGGAACTGATATGTCGGGCGTGGTCCAGGCGGTCGCTCCGGACGTGGCGGGGTTCGCCGTCGGTGACGAGGTCTTCGGCATGCTGCGGTTTCCCGGATTCGACGGCCGGACGTACGCCGAGTACGTGGCCGCGCCGGCTTCTGACCTGGCTCACAAGCCGGCCGGTATCGACCACGTTGAGGCGGCCGGTGCGCCGATGGCCCTGCTGACGGCCTGGCAGTACCTGGTTGATCTCGGCCATGGCGTGCCGTCTCCCTTCACCGGCCAGGTGCACCGGCCGGTGCCGATCACGCCGGGGATGACCGTGCTGGTCAACGGGGCCGCTGGTGGAGTGGGTCACTTCGCGGTGCAGCTGGCGAAATGGAAGGGGGCACACGTCATCGCGGTGGCCTCGGGCCGGCACGAGCAGTTCCTGCGCAAGCTCGGCGCCGACGAGTTCATCGACTACACCACGACGCAGGCCGCGGACGTGGTCAGCGGCGTCGACCTGGTGATCGACACCGTCGGTGGCCCGGACAGCTCACGCTTCCTGACCGTGCTCAAGCGCGGCGGCACCATGCTTCCGGTGTTCTTCGCCGAGTACGACCCGGAAGTGACGGCGCGTCTGGGCATCACCGTCTCCAACATTCAGGTGCGTTCCAACGGCCCCCAACTCGCCGAGATCGGAGGCCTGTTCGACGAGGGCAAGCTTCAGGTCGGGGTGGACAGCACCTACCCGCTGCCCGAGGCGGGGCGCGCGCACACGCGAGCCGCGCGGGGCCACATCCAAGGCAAGATCGTGCTGACGGTGATCTCGTGAGCGCCGAACCTCATCAGACGGTGGCGGCTCCGGTGCTGCCTTGAGGAGCAGGCCTCTCAGTTGATCGACCTGGCGGCTGCCGACTCCCGGAAGTCGACGACAGCTTCGCCGTTGGTTCGCGCCCACTCGGTCAGCATCACGATCGGCTCCTGGAGTGTCCGGCCGAGCGTGGTCAGGCTGTACTCGACCCGCGGCGGCGCTTCGGCGTATACCCGCCGGTCGACCAGGCCGTTGCTCTGCAGGCGGCGAAGGGTCTGCGTCAGTACCTTGCGCGAGATCCCGCCGGACAGCGTGACGAGTTCGCTGTGTCTCCTGGGTCCGCCGGTGAGAGCGAACAGGACAACAACGGACCACTTGTTGGCGATGATCTCGATCGCCAGCCGTGCGGGGCAGTCGGCGAGGAACACCGTGCCCGCTTCCAGCTCCTTTGCCGCGCTCGTCAGGTCGGCTACTGTCATGTTCACGAGCCGAAGGTTACCTTTTGGTTCCTGTCGGCTTCCTAACGTCGAGGCCATGGAACTTCACTCCGGCCAGAGCCGCCCCACGGCCACGCTCGACCGACAGGTCATCGCCGTCAAGCCCATCACCGTTCCCACCACCGACCGCGGCATCGACCTGCAGGTCAAGGTCACCGCACCCGTCGAGGGGAGAGACCTGCCCGTCATCGTCTTCTCCCACGGCAACGCCTGGTCGATGGACGGCTACCAGCCCCTCGTCGACCGCTGGGCTGCTGCCGGGTTCATCGTGGTGCAGCCCACCCATCTGGACTCCCGCCGCCACGGCATCGGCTTCGACGATCCCCGTTTCGCCACCATCTGGCGTGTGCGCATAGCCGATCTGCACAGTGTCCTGGACGGCCTCGGCGACATCCTCGACCAGGTCGGCGGTCCGGCCGTGCGCGCCGACCGCGATCGCGTCGCTGCCGTCGGGCACTCCTGGGGAGCACAGACCGCCGGAGCCCTCCTGGGCGCCCGCGTCCTCGACACCGAGGGCAACCCGGGCGAGGACTTCTCCCACCCCGCCGTCAAGGCGGGCGCGCTCATCGCGGCCGCCGGTGCCGGGGACGCCCTGACGCCCTTCGCGCTCACGTATCTCCCGTTCGCGCGCCCGGACTTCTCCGGCATGAGCGCCCCCGCCCTGGTCATAGCCGGCGGAAAGGACCAGTCGTTGATGACCACCCGCGGACCGGAATGGCTCACCGACGCCTACCACCTCAGCCCGGGCCCGAAGCGACTGCTCACCATCGCCGAGGGCGAGCACCTCCTCGGCGGTATCTCCGGCGAGGCCGCCAAGGACACCACCGACGAGGACCCTGCCCGCGTCGCCCTCGTCGCCGACGCCGTCTCCGCCTACCTGCACGACGTCCTCAGCGTCGACGCACGAAGCTGGCAGGCCCTGCGGGACCGGATCAGCCACAGCGCCGGTGCCTTCAGCACCGAGAGCAAGTAGGTGGTTCGCGGCCTGGCCCGAGATCTTCGCTTCTTCGAGCGGCGCCAACCGCCGGCGCGGACACGCGAGGAGCGCGTGGTCCGGTCAGACGCTATGTCGCCCAGGTCTGCCCATGCCTACGTATCAAATGGGAGAACCGTTTCCCCTGATGTGTAGGTTCTGTGTGTGCGGCGTGGTTGAATCATGCGCAACTCGGCCAGGTGGCTTGATCTGATCGACCGGTTCCCTGTGCCCCGCACGCGTCGCGGGGCCCCGTCCGCTCCGTTCCTGTCCGCCGGGCCGGTCTGTGACCGTCCTCGCCCTGCAACGTCGTGGTCGACGTCGTGCCTGCTGGGCGGCGTGTCGTCCCGCAGGAAGGAACCCTCGTGAACGCCACCGTCTCCAACTTCCATTACGGCGCCGTAACTCCCGTTGCCGCCTACCTGATGGCCTGCCTCGGCGCGGCGCTGGGGCTGCGATGCACGACGCGTTCGCTGCGCCGCCCGCAGCGAAGAGCCGGCTGGCTGGCACTGGGAGCCATTTCGATCGGCTCGGGCATCTGGACGATGCACTTCATCGGCATGATCGGATTCAGCGTCCAGGGCGCGCTGCTCAGTTACGACACACCGAAGACCGTGTTGAGCCTCGCTGTCGCCATCGCGGTCGTCGCGGTCGGTGTGTTCCTCGTCGGCTACCGCGGCGGCTCACCCGTGAACCTGGGCGTCGCGGGGACGATCACCGGACTCGGTGTCGCAGCCATGCACTACCTGGGAATGGGCGCTGTCCACACGGACGGGACCCTGCACTACGACTTGACGACGGTGGCGTTGTCCGTCGTGATCGCGATCGCGGCGGCAACGGCGGCTCTGTGGGCGGCCATTTCCATCCACACCTTCTGGTCCAGCCTCGGCGCCAGCCTGGTCATGGGAGTGGCCGTCACCGGAATGCACTACACGGGGATGGCCGCGGTCTCCGCTCACATCACCGGGGCCGGCGGCGCGTCACAGTCGTCCACCGACCTGATCTCGTTCCTTCTGGCGATGCTCGCCGGCCCGCTCGTGGTCCTCCTGGTGGCGGCCGTGATCGTCATGTTCGACCCCGACTTGATCGTCGGAGACGAAGCACCGTACCAGGCCTTCGCCGGGACCGGGACCTACGACTCCGCCGCCCCGTATCCCTCCCCGTACCAGGCACAGAACCAGACGCACCGTACGGAGGGCTACGCGCCCTGACGGCCGTGCGCCGGGCCGCCTCGGGTGCCCCCCCGGGTCCTGGGATGTGCCCAGTGTTCGACCGGCCCGTGTGGTCGATTCGATGTGCTTCGCGGGCCGGTCGGACCGGGGAGGTCAGCGCAGTCCGGCGAAGAGGTCGTCCTCGGGTGCGGCCGTGCCGGTCGGGTCCTGAACGCGAAGGAAGGTCTCCGTGCCCATCAGTTCGCCGAACCTCTCCTGGCCCATCTTGAGGAAGAAGATGTTGTCGCCCTGGCTGGCGTGCGCGGCCAGCGCCTCGAACTTCTGGCCGCTGAACGCCGTGGCGTCCACCCACGTGGTGATCTCGTCGTCGGGAAGCCCGATCTCGGCCGTGGCAGCGGCCTCGGCGGGATCCGGCTCCGGCATGTCCTGACCGGACTCGCGCATGAACTCGCCGAACCGCTGCATCGCCGAGTGGGGCATCGTGGTCCAGTACACCTTCGGAGTCAGCTCGGTCAGCTTCAACGCCGCCATGGTGATGCGGTGGGCCTGAATGTGGTCGGGGTGGCCGTAGAAGCCGTTCTCGTCGTAGGTGACGACCACATCGGGCCGGTACTGCCGCATGAGTTGGGCGAGCCGGCCCGCGGCTTCCTGGACGGGGGTCTGCCAGAAGGAGTGGGGGGCGTCGTTGGTCGGCCAGCCCATCATCCCGGAGTCGGCATAGCCGAGCATCTCGAGATCGCTGACCTTCAGAATGTCGCAGCTCGCCTCGAGTTCCTCGCGGCGCATGGCGGCGACGGCCGCCGGATCGTGCCCGGGATCACCCGGCTTGACGCCTCCCGGTCCGTCACCGCATGCGCCGTCGGTACAGGTCACGAGCACCGTGCGGATGCCTTCCGCCGCGTATCGCGCCAGGACTCCTCCGGTTCCGGTGGCCTCGTCATCGGGGTGGGCGTGCACAGCCATGAGCGTCAAAGGCCGGTCCGTCATGAAACAGTCCTCCAGCAGAGCTACGTCGTCTTCCAGCAGCGTGGCGGGCGGGCCACGCTGCCGGTGCCAGGATTTTGGCGGGGCGCACGGTCCTGCGGTTTCTGTGGTTCCCGCCCGTGCCGTGCCGCCTTCTCTGCTGATGCAACCGCTCCGGCAGGACGATCTGTTCCCGGCGCGCTCGCACACCCCGGCCTCGGCTCTTTGAAAGAGCCTGCAGGCTCGATGACCGTCACCGGAGCCTCTTGGGCCCCGGCCGGAGGAGCAGGACGATCTTGCCTTGGGTGTTCACTGCTTCAGTCGCGCCGTCTCGCCGGGGGCGATGCCGCCTTCGCCGAACGCGTCCACCGCCACCCAGTACTCCGCGTCAGCATTGAGCGAGCGCAGGTCGAGACAGGTCCGCTCGTACACCAGCCAGCTGTGGTAGAGCTTCTCGGGATGGCGGCCGTAGCGGATGTTGTAGCCGGTGGCCGCGCTGGTGGCGTCCCATTCGATCCTGGCGGTGCGGCCGTCGACACGGTGGGCGCGGGCACGGACCGGGCGCGGGGCCGCGCCGTCACCCGTCCCGAAGGCGCGTACTCCGCTGACTGCGAGAACGCCGTCGAAGGGCATACGGCCGCCGGTGACCCGGATGTAGCGGGCGCGCAGGGGTGCGTCGAGCACGATGAACGCGTGCGGGGCATCGACGTCCGTCTCCCGGCTGTCGCGCACGACGGTCCATCGCTGTCCCTCCTGCGAGACCTCCACCAGGGTCTCCGCCGGCTGATGACGGGGAAAGATGCCGCGCCAGAACTGGCGGTTCCAGGCCGCTCCTTCGGGGACGTGCGGGGCGACGGCTCCCAGCTTGTGATCCGCCAGGTTGACCTGCACCGCGTTCACCGTCTTGCTCACGCCGAGGTCGATGGTGAGGGATTCGCCGGGTTCGCGGCTCCCGGCTGCCCACCAGGTGCGGATGTCCTCGTCGACAGTGGATGCGGGGGTGTGGCCGGGGGCGGCGGACGAGGCGGTGGCCTGCGCCTTGTAGGAGAGCAGCATCCAGGGCGGGGGCGTCCACGGATCGAACGGCGCGTCCGGGACGACGAAGGGATAGTCGGCGAAGTTCTGGTTGCAGAAGAGGACGCCGTCCTGGTCGAACCCTGCGGGGAAGATCCCGACGCGCCGCTCGAAGTCGTCGTTCACGGAGATGCGCATGGTTGACGCGTGCCACCAGTTTCCATGACGGTCCTGGAAGGTGCTTCCGTGGCCCGCCCCGGTGATGAAGCCGCCGGGTTTGGAGGAGAACGGGCTGTCGAGTGAGTACGCGAACGGGCCGAGCGGGGACGGGGCCGTGTAGTAGCCGTCGGCGTAGGTGTTGAGTTGCGTGGCGGGTGCCGCGTACTGCAGATAGTAGGTGTCCTGGTGCCTGGTCATCCACGCGCCCTCGATGTAGGGCTTGCCTTCGAGTCTGGCGAGGAGTTGCTCCTGGTCGGGGCGGGTCGGTGTGGTGACGTGGTCCTCGCCGACCTGTTCCCAACCGTGGGTCGCGACGTCGGCCCGGATCAACGGCACCGGGTCACCGATCCGCTCGAAGGTGTCCGAGAGGCGCGCTCCGTAGAGGGGTGTGTTGTTGTCGCAGCCCCAGTAGAGATAGACGGCGCCGTCGTCGTCCTGGAAGAGGTTCGGGTCCCAGAAGGGGAAGGTGCCCGGCGTGACCTCGACGAAGTCGTCCGCCAATGGATCCATGCTGCGAAAGAAGGGGCAGTTGTCCCTTTTTCTGGACGCGCTGATGTACAGGGCTCCGTCGACCTCCCGGACATCCGGTGCGTAGTCCAGGGCGGGCAGCTTGGAGGTCGCGCGGTACTCCCACCGCAGCAGATCCGCCGAGTGCCAGAACCCCGCCGACATCGACACGAACATGTAGTAGCGGCCTTGGTACAGCACGACGGACGGATCCGCCGCCTCCCGGTGGACGGACCGGCTGCCGGAGGCGCGTATGTCCTGGTAGCGGTAAGCGAGGTCGAGGGGATTGCAGATGACACGCTGGGAGGAGTGCATCGTTGGGTCTCCGAGGTCGGTGACGGAGGAGGGCGAGGCCGGCCCTGCGGACCGCACGGGCTGGTCGTACGTCATCCGCCGGCGAGGGCGTCCAGCAGCCAGTCGCGCCGTACGCACTGCTCAAGCGAGAAGGAGTCGGCCAGGGCGATGACGTCGTCGTCGCCGAGCCCGCGGAAGAGTTCGGCGTACTCCTGGACGAGAGGCTGGCCCAGCAGGATGTGCCGCAGGAGGACGTCCATCCACTGGCGGGTGCTGAACGGCCGGCCCGAAAAGCCCGGGAACTCGTCGGCGATGAGTTGCTCGAGCGGCTTGGCCAGTTCGCGGATCGTGCCCTGGGGGGAGCTCCACGCCTCCGCGCCTAGGCGGTGCTTCTTCGCCGTGAACTCGGCGACGTGCCGTTGGTAGGCACTGTGCGGTGCCGTGTGGACCAGTCCTTGCAGGCCGACGTCCTTGTACGTCCAGATGGACCAGCTCGCCTCGTGCCGCCGGTAGATGTCCAGCTGGTCGGCGAGGAGTTGGGCGCACTGTTCGTCGCGTGCCCGGTCGCCGGTGTAGACGGGTCCGAACTCGCCCACCCAGACCGGGGTGTTGGTCTTGCGCATGTAGGCGGTGCGGCGCAGGAAGGCTTCCTCGACCTGTTCCTTGTCGATCCAGGTGCCGTCCGTCTTGCCGGGGTATCCACCGCTGCGGGCGAAGCCTGCGCGTGCGTAGTCGTGGCAGGTGTAGACGGCGTTGTCGATGGGGTCGTGGAAGACGTCGAAGTCGGTGGAGTAGTGGTTGCCGTCGAGGAAGAGGATGTGGTGAGGGTCGACCGCGCGGATCGCTGCGGCGAGGCGGTCGTAGAAGGCGGGCAGCACCTGTCCTGAGTCGTCGGCGGGCTCGTTGACCGGGTTGTAGCCCGCCACCCACGGATGGTCCTTGTAACGGTCGGCGATGACCTCCCACAGGCGCACCACCCGGTCCTGGAAGTGCGGGTGGTCCCAGAAGAACGGAAGGTGCGTGGGGTTGTCGGAGTGCCACTGGTGGTTCTGGCCGCCGGGCAGGGAGTGCAGGTCGATGATGGTGTAGATGCCGTACCGCGCGCACAGGTCCACCACCCGGTCGAGCTGGGCGAAACCCTCCTCGCGGATCTCGAACGGGCGGGCGTCGTCCTCGAGGTGGCGGTAGTTGACCGGCAGGCGCAGGCAGTTAAGGCCCTTGGCGGCGAGCAGCGCGGCGTCGGCCTCGTCGAAGAAGGCCGTCAGGAACCGCCCGAAGAACAGATCGTAGCGGCGCTCGCCGAGGACCTCCCGTACCGCGGCGCGCATCGCGGCCTCGTTGCCCGGGAAGCCGGTGATGAAGTTCTCCATGTTCATCCAGCCGCCGAGGCCGGCGCCCCGGAGCCGGACGGGCGTGCCGTCGTACGTCTCCAGCCGGGTGCCGGAGACCCTCAGCAGCGGGTTCGGGGGAGTGGCGGATCGGGAGGGGGCGGAGGGCTGCGTCGTGGCCAAGACAGGCGGTTCCTTCGAGACGGGTGACGGGTGACGGTGGTGAGGGGGGCGTCGGTACGGCCCTCAGGGGCCGGCCGGCTCGTCGACGGCGACGAAGACGCGAACGTCCCAGGGCCCCAGACGCAGGTGGGCGCCGGCGGGCACGGCGGTGCCGTCCAGCACGTCTGTCAGCGTCGTCGGAGCGGTCACGTGTACGGGGTCCCAGTCCCAGTTGTGGACGATGTGGAGCCAGCGCCCGTTGGGGGAGGTGCCGGTGGCGGCGGTGACCGACGGCGGGAGGTCGTGCCAGCCGCTGCGCGGGGTCGGCGCGAGCCAGGTGGCCAGCGCGACGGCGAGATCGTGGCCCGGAACGGTGCCGACGCAGGTGACCCGGCCCGCGCCGTGCGGGCGTGTGGTGACGGCGGCCCAGCGGCCGAAGTGCGGATGGTCGTATGCGGCCAGGACCTGCGCGTCCACGGTGGTCAGGCCCTCGATCCAGCGCGTGGCCGTGGCCTGGTCGGGCAGGTGCAGCGGGCTGCCGGGCGCCGCGCGCAGCGGGATGTCGGCCGTCAGGTTGCTGAACTCCTCGTAGCTCGCCCCCGCGGCCTCGACGAGCCGCCCCGGAGCCGGTTCGTGCCGGGCCCGGGCCTCGTGGTCGGCGTAACCGGTGCGTGGGCCGAGCACGAGGTGTCCGCCGGCGTGTGCGTAGGCGGCGAGCCAGTCCAGGGTGGAGTCGGCGGCCAGGTACAGCGCCGGGACGACGAGGACGGGATGGCGGCGTGCCGCCTCCTCGGGGCTCGGGCCCAGGCGTTCGCCGCTGGGGTCGTGCAGTTGGCGGGCGTGCACGATACGGACCTGGCGGCCCGATGCGAAGGCGCCGCGGTAGAAGGGGTCGAAGATCCCGTGGTAGGCGTTGGCATCGGGGCTGCCGTCGGGCTCGGCCAGCGGCGGGTACTTCTGCATCAGCCACTTGCTCGGCGTCGAGTAGACCAGTGTGAGGTCCGCGTCCGGCTCCAGTCCGGCGACCAGGGCGCCCGCGGTCTCGAACTCCGCTCCCAGGCGGGCCAGTTCGTCATAGGCGCGGCCTGGTCTGCCACTGTGCGGGAGGATGCCGCCCACATAGGTCTCGGTCCCGAAGTGCAGGGTGTGCCAGTGCCAGTACTCGATCATCCGCGCGCCGCGGGCCACCAGTTGCCAGGCGGCCTGACGCCACTGGCCGTCGTAGGCGGGGCGGTTGTCCCAGGGCGGGCCGATGGTGCCGGCGTTGGTCTCGGTGACCAGGAACGGCGCTTGGCGGGAGGCGTACATCCAGTCCCCGATCTGGGAGACGGACCAGGCGCGTTCGCCGTACGACAGCGCGTCCTGCATGCCGTAGTAGGGGTTGCCGGCGGCGATGTCGAGGGTCTCGTTGAGCTCGTGGTCCTCGACTCCCGGGCGGGGGTAGGAGACGCAGGTCGTCACGAACTGCCCGGGGGTCGCGAACTCGCGGACGATGGCCGCCTGCCAGGCGACGAACTCGGTGGTCTGCCGGGCCTGGAAATCCCGCCAGGCGACGTCGTACTGCGGCTGGGTGTTGCCGTCCGGGAGCCACAGGTCGGCCCAGGTGCTCAGCCGGTGCGACCAGTGGACCAGGCCCCATTCGTGGTTGAGGGTCTCCACGTCGCCGTACTGGTGGCGGAGGTGGTCGGTGAAGCGCTGGAAGACGCCGTGGTTGTGGAAGAGTTCCAGGCCGGGCTCGTTGTCGACCTGGAAGCCGATCACCGCCGGGTGCCGGGCGTAGCGGGCGAGGACGCGGCGGACGACTCGCTCGGCGTGGAAGAGGAAGGCGGGGTGGGTGTAGTCGACCTCCTGGCGGGCGCCGAAGGGGATGCGTTCGCCGCTGCGCCGTTCGCCGGCGATCTCGGGGTACTGGCGGGCCAGCCAGGGCGGGATCGCGTAGGTGGGGGTGCCCAGGATGACGGAGACACCGCGTTCCTGGGCGCCGTCGAGCACGGGTTGGAGCCAGTCGAGGTCGAAGACGTCGTTCTCCGGCTCCCATGTCGACCATACGGACTCGCCGACCCGGATGACGGTGAAGCGGGCCTCGGCCATGAGGTCGAGATCGGCCTTGAGTCGTTCATCGGGGTGGTCTGTGCCGTAGGGGGGCCGGTACTCGTGGTAGTACGCGGCGCCGAAGAGGACGTGGGCGGGCAGGTCCGCCATGAAGGGGGCCTCCTGGAGGCAGGGTGGGCGGAGGGGCGGCGGAGGGGAGGTTCCGCCGACCCCGGATCAGCTGCCGTTGACCGGCTGGGCGTACGTGATCCCGTCGATGGTGGTGGTGAGGGTGCCGACGGCCTGGAAGTCGTTACGGAGCATCACGGACGGGCCGAGGGTGAAGCCGCCGGGGCCCGTGCGCTTGGTGCCGGTGTGCCGGCCGGTCAGCGTCAGGTCCTCGGTCCAGGTGACGCAGGCGAGGGCCGAGGCGGTACCCGGGGTGCAGCCGAGCGCGGTGTTGGAGACGCGCTCCACCGTCTCGGTGCCGTTGATGACGTTCGTGCCGTCGTCGCTGTAGTTGTCGTAGGCGACGCCGATGCCGAGGGTCTGGTCTCCGGCGCTGTCGTTGGTGATCCGTACGGTGGCCGAGCCGCGGTCCTGGCCGCGCAGGGTGTACGTGCCGGTCGGCACCGGTGAGGTCTTCGGCGGGTTCTGGCCCGGCGTGTACGGCACGCCCCAGGTGTGGTCGGAGACCGGAGCGGGAGACACCGGCTTGCCGGGCTTGAGGCCGGGGAAGCGGGCGATCATCAGCCGGCTGTTGCGGCCTCCTGGTTCCGTCGAGTCCGTGCAGCGGTGCGGTGTCGGATTCGCGCCGCAGGCCAGGTTCTCGGTGTAGACGACGGCGGTGCTGTCGGCGAGCCACACCGGGTCGGCGGCGGCGTTCCAGTTCGGGTCGGATCCGGCGTTGATCTGGAAGCCGTTACCGGTTGTGGGGTCGACGAGCCAGGGGGAGAAGTACCGGCGGTTGCCGTTGTTGCGGATCCCTGAGACGTACGGCGCGGTCGACAGCTGGGAGGTGAGCGGGGGCACCCCGGGCATCCCGGCGATGAAGTCGAGGCGTCCGGAACCCCTCACCTCATCGGCGAGCAGCCACCTGCCGTCGGGGGACATCGACATGGGGTCGGTGTAGTGAGCTTGCCGGGTCAGCGGCCGGGAGTGGCCCGTGGCGAGGTCGGTTGCCCAGGCGTCCATGCTGTCGGAACGCAGGCTCTGGATGCCGAGCACCGCCCGTCCGTCGCTGGTGAATCCGCGCGGTTCGCCGATCATGCCGGCCTGATTGAGCCGCAGTCGGTTGCCGTCCTCGACGGTCAGCGGCTGGTAGGCGGGTGAGGAGTTCGCCAGGACCGAGACCTTGGTCAGTTCGTAGCGCCGGTCGTGCCGGTCGTAGGCGAGCCGGCCGACGTACGGGATCTCCGTGAGGGCCCGGAAGTCGAGGACGTCCCAGACCAGGTGGACCCCGTCGGGGCTGAGGCGCCATTCGCGGCCGTTGTTGATGCCGGAGGCGTCGCGGGCGTACAGCGGCTTGCCGTTCCAGTAGATGGGCGTGATACGGGTGTCGGCGGGGGTGCAGCGCGGGTCGGTGACCGCGTAGGCGGCTCCGTCGGGGCCGCATTCCAGGATGCCGTTGCTCACCAGGACCCGCCGGTGGTCGGGCAGTTCGTTCGCGGGCGGGTAGGTGAGCTGGCTGGTGTCGATGTCGGGTCCGTACGACACCCCGCAGGTGACGCACTTCCATGCCTCGCCGTTGCGGAACGTGGTGCCGTCGGTGCGGACCACCAGGACCTGCGGGCCGCCGTAGACGCTCGCGGGGCCCGACTGCGGTGCTCCGGCGTAGGTGACGCCCAGGAACACGTACTTCGCGTCCCTGGCGGGGCCGGGTGTTCCGATGCCGCCCCAGTCGGCCGAGACACAGCCCGTGGGGTGGGTGCACACCCCGTCCGCCGGGACGGTCGGCGGCACGGGCAGTTCCTTGATGTCGACCCGTGGTCGAACGGTGGCGGGCGAGGCGTCGGCTGCCTGCACCTGGGTGCTGGACAGGGTGGCGGCGAGCACCAGCGCCGCCGTGGCCGCGGCGGCTCTGACGAGGGTGGCACGCTTGCGGCGAACTCGTGTGATCATTGCAGCTTCCTCTCTGGTCGTTGCCCGGTCACTTGAGTGCTCCCGCCGACAGCCCGCTGATGATGTGCCGCTGCGCGACGGCGTAGAAGATGACGATCGGCAGCACCGCGATGAGGGAGGCGGCGAGCAGGATCTGCTGTTGCGGGGAGTCCGCGGAGACGAAGTTGGTGAGCCCGCGCTGTACCGGCATCAGTGAGCTGTCGTTGAACAGCACCAGGCCCATGAGGTACTCGTTCCAGACCCCCATGGCCTGGATGACGGCCACGGCGACAAGCCCCGGCTTGGCCAGCGGGAGGATGATCCGCCAGAAGGTCCCGAGCAGGGAGGCCCCGTCGATCGCGGCGGCCTCCTCCAGCTCCCTGGGCTGGCTGGCGAAGAAGCCGCGCATGATCAGGATGGAGATCGGCAGCCCGCCGGCGATGAGCACGAGGATGTAGCCGATCCGGGTGTTGGCGAGCCCGAGCGTGATCAGCAGCTTGTACTGGGCGATGAACGAGGCCGGCATCGGGATGATCATGGCGACGAGAAGGGCGGCCACGACCGCACCTCGGCCGGGGAACTCGATGCGCGCCAGGGCGTACCCGGCCAGGCTCGCGATGACCAGGATCCCGAGGACCGCGGCCGCGGTGTAGAGGAGGCTGTTGGGCAGGTACTGGCTGAACCCGCCCTCGTTCCAGGCGGTGGCGAAATTGCCCCATTCGAAGGGGCGGGGGATCGGGTTCGTCCCCTTGTACAGCTGCTTGGCGCTCTGCAGGGATCCGCTCAGCACCCACAACACCGGCACCAATGCCTCGAGCGCGCCCGCGACCAGCAGTGCGTACAGGGCCATACGCGGCAGCCGGCCGGCGGGGCGTCGTGGGCTGGGGACCGATTGCGACACCGACGACGTACTGGACTCCTGTGCCGGGTCCAGAAGCGTGTTCACGGTCAACGTCCCTTCTCCGTCCGGGAGTCGGTGCTGCCGCCGAGCCTGCGGGAGACCCACAGCTGGAGGCAGGCCAGGGCGATCAGGCACAGCCCGAAGATGACGGACATCGCGGCCGCGCGGCCGTACTCGCTGTACTGGAAGGCCTGTTGGTAGATGTGCAGGGTGGGGACCTCGGTATGACCGGCGGGGCCGCCGTTGGTCAGCACCTGGACCGTGCCGAAGATCTGCAGACCGCTGAGCAGGGTCAGCACGCTGACGATGCCGGTGACGTGAGACATGCCGGGCCAGGTGACGTAACGGAACTGGGCCCACCCCCGGGCTCCGTCCAGTGACGAGGCCTCGTACAGCTCCTTGGGCACGTCCTGTCGGCCGGCCAGGAAGAGGATGAAGCCGAATCCCCAGTGGTACCAGACGAACACGGCGGCGACCGCGATCACGGCCGTCGTGGGGTCGCCCAGCCAGTTGTGCTGAAGACCGTCGAGGCCGACGGCCTTCAGCGTCTGGTTGACGACCCCGATGTTCGGGTCGAGGAACCAGGAGAACATCACACCCACCACGACGGTGGAGAACACCCCGGGCAGGTAGTACACGGTGCGGAAGAACGCCGATCCGCGGCGGGCGCGGTGCACGGCGAGGGCCATCACCATCGACACCGCGTTGGCGACGACCAGTCCGACCACGCCGTAGAGGACGGCGTTCTTCATCGAGCCCCAGAACTGGGTGTCGTGCAGCACGTAACGGTAGTTGTCGAGCCCGACGTAGGGCGTGTCCAGGCTCACCCCGTCCCAGGACTGGAAGCTCAGCAGGATGCCCTGCACGAACGGGACCACCGTGAACATGGCGATCACGGCCAGCGCCGGTGTGAGGAAGAGCCAGGCCGCCAGAACGCGACTGCGGCGCCGCATTACGCGCTCTTCTGCGCCGCGTCGAGGTCGCCGAGTACCTGGTCGACGGTGCGCTCCTTGAGGATGAGCGCCTGAGTGCCCTTCTGCAGGGCCGTGTTGACCTGCTCCAGGATCTGGTTCGGGACGAGTTGGACGTCGGAGATCTTCGCGGCGATGCCCGCCAGTTGCTCGGGGACGTCCTTGTCCGACACGGCGCGCGCGGAGGGGATCAGCGGAACGCCCTTGGCCCAGGCCTGCTGCTGCTTGGCGGCGGTCAGCCACTTGAGGAACTTCAGCGCCTCGGCCGCCTTCTTGCTGCGGGGATTGACGGCCGCGCCCTTGGCGGCGCCGCCGACCAGTCGTGGGGACCGGGTGCCGTCATCGGCCTTGGGCAGGGGGAAGGAACGGAAGTCGGTGAAGTCCGGGGCCGTGGCGCGCGCCACGCCGACGGCCGAGGTGCCGTCGAAGATGGCCGCGACGCCCTTGGTGTTGAAGAAGGCCTTCTCCACGGTGGGGTTGTCGGTGGTGCCGCTGGGCAGCGAGCCGGTGGCGATCACGCCGGCGTCCCGCAGGTCGGCCACGAGCTGGAGGGTCTTGCGCCAGCCCGCGCTCTTCCAGCTGTTCTTGCCCACGAAGGTGGCGTTCAGTTCCTCGTCGGACATGTAGTTGGACGCGTAGGACTGGATCACCTGGTTGGACAGGCTCGTCGCGAACCAGAAGGGGCCCTTCCCGGACTTCTTGATCTTCCGCAGCTGGTCGATGAACTCGCTCATGGAGGCTGGTGCCTGGTCCGGATCGAGCCCTGCCGCCTTGTACAGCGCGGCGTTGACGAAGATGCCGAGGGCGGGAGTCTCCCAGTGGGCGCTGTAGATGCCCGGCTTCACATGCTGCGGGTTGTCCGCCCCGAACGTCGTGGTCCTGAGCGTGGCGGGTCGGAAGGTGTCGCCCCAGCCGCCCTTCATCTGGTCCGTCAGGTCCATGGCCCAGCCGGCCTTGTAGTAGGGAGCCATGGAGTGGCCGTCCACCACCGAGTACATGTCCGGCATGTCGCGGGACTGCGAGCTCGACTGGAGCTTGGTCAGGAAGTCGGTCGGACCGACGTCGTCGATCCTGATCTTCACGCCGGTCTGCTGGGTGTACTGCTTGGCCAGCGCCTTCAGCGTCGCGGCCTGGCCCCGGGACTGGTTCATGAAGACGACCTCGGAGCCGCCGCCCGACGAGCTGCTCCCGCCCGAGCCACAGGCGGCCAGCGTGGTGGCGGCCAGTCCGCCGCCGACGGCGCCGAGGAAACCGCGGCGGGACAGGAACGGGGCGGCGGCCGGCGAAGCCGTCTGCGCGGTGTGGTCTCGCCTCATCGCGAGCCTCCTCCATGGGTCAGGGTGCCGAAACTTCACGGCGTAATTGATCGAAAGAGATTTCCGTCCGATTTGCTGACGGTGCACGCTAGATACGGCCGAGATCTTCGTCAACCCTTTGAACACGGCTTGTTTCAGCAGGAGATCGCTGACGATCGGATCGATAGGTGATCGAAAAAAGTTTCGGTGCTACGGTGCTCCGCGTGAGGAAGTAGTCTGACCGGCACGCTCGTCAAAGGGGGAGTCATGGCATCCGCTTCCAGCCGCGTCACACTGGCGCAGATCGCCGAGTATGCCGGTGTCTCGGTGGCCACCGTGTCCAAGGTCATCAACGGGCGCCCGGACGTGGCACAGCAGACCCGCGACCTGGTGCTGGACCTGATGCGTCAGTACAACTACGGCGGCAACCGTGACGACCTGCGCGCCCACCCCACCGTGGAGCTGTTCTTCGGCTTCGAGCGGCTGAGCATCTACCACACCGAGCTCATCCAGAGCGTGGTCGACGCCGGGGCCCGTGAGGGCATCGCCGTGGTGGTCAGCAGGCGCGGCGACCAGGATCCGGCAGCCGACCCCGCCGCCTGGGCCCGCGGCCTGGCCGCCGCAGGCCGCCGCGCCGTCATCACGGTCACGGCGAACACCCTGTCGGGCCCGATCCTCGAAGCCCTCAACCGGGTCCGGCTGCCGGTGGTGCTGCTCGACCCCGAGTCACTGCCCGACGGCTCGATCGTCAGCGTCGGCGCGACCAACTTCGCCGGCGGCAACGCGGCCACCGCCCATCTGCTCTCCCTCGGCCACCGCCGGATCGCCTTTCTCGGCGGCACGGAGCACGCCTGGTCCAACCAGGCCCGGCTGCACGGCTTCCGCAGCGCGATGGAGGCGGCCGGCGTGCCTGTGCTGGGTGAACTGATCCGCCACGCCGGTACGTTCCACGCCGCCGAGGGCGTCGAGCACGGTGGACGGCTGCTGGCCGTGGAGCCGAGGCCCACCGCTGTGTTCGCCGCCTCGGACGAACTGGCCGCCGGGGTCATCGAAGCCGCCCGGCTGCGTGGTCTGCGCGTCCCCGACGACCTCAGCGTCGTCGGCTTCGACAACACCCCGCTGGCCCAGGTGATCTCACCCCCGCTGACCACCATCCACGGCCCCGTCCCGGAGATGGGATCCGTGGCCCTGCGCACCGCCCTGCGCCTGGCCGCCGCCGAGGACATCGACTCCCATCACGTCGAGCTGGCCACCCGCCTGGTGGTCCGTTCATCGACTCGGGCACTGTCGGCCCCGAGCGACGCCACGGCCTGAACCGACCGGCCACCCCACGGAAAGGGAGGCGACGGCACCGATGGCCACGCCCGCTCCGTACGACCTCGCCATCGACTTCGGCGGCGACCTCTTCCCAGTCTCCGGCAGCAGCCCCCGCCTGTCGTGGAAGCCCCTCACCGGCATACCGGCGCACGCCGTCCACGAACTGGAGATCCACGTCGAGGACCGGCCGCCACTGACGACCCCCGCCCACGACCATCTCTACGTCGCCTGGCCGGCCCCGCCCCTGCGCAGCGGCGAGCGCGTCCGCTGGCGCGTCCGCTCCCGCGCCGAGTCACTGATCTCACCGTGGAGCGCCTGGCACGACTTCGAGGCCGGTCTGCTCGACGAGGACTGGACGGCGCACTGGATCACACCGGCCGACGACCCGCAGCACGCGCTCCTGCCCCCCGGCACCCGCCCAGCGCACGTCCTGCGGACCACCTTCACCGCGGCCGAGGTGGTCCGTGCCCGGCTGTACTCCACGGCCCTGGGCGTGTACGAGGTCTTCCTCAACGGCGAGCGCGCGGGCACCGTCGAACTCGCTCCGGGCTCGGCCTCGTACGACCGCACCTTGTACGCCCAGGCGGCCGACGTCACCGCGTCCCTCCTCCCCGGTGCCAACACGGTCGAGATCGTGCTGTCCGACGGCTGGTACCGCGGCCAGGTCGGAGCCTTCCGCAAACCCGCCGGTTGGGGCGAACTGCTCGCCGCCCGCCTGGAGTTGCACCTGGAACGCGCCGACGGCTCGCGTCAGACCGTACGCACCGACGAGCGCTGGACCTCCGCCCCGAGCCCCGTCACCCGAGCAGACCTGATGGACGGCCAGATCACCGACTTCCTCGCGGCCCCCGGCCCCGAACGGCCGGTCCTCGTCGACGCCGTGACCGCGCCCCCGATCGACTGGTCCCCGGCCCCACCCGTGCGCTGTATCGAGGACCGCCCCGTCGCCTCGCTCACCCGGCTGCCGGACGGCGCCTGGATCGCCGACTTCGGGCAGAACGCCTCCGGCTGGATCGCCCTCACCGACCTCGGCCCCGCCGGCACCCGCACTGTGATCGACCACGGCGAGCACCTCGACCCCGTCACCGGCGACCTCACCACCATCCACCTCGACATCCAGCGCCCGGGCGACCCCGTGACCGTCTTCGTCCAGCACGACGAGGCCGTCTCCTCCGGTGCCACCGGCGAGTACTTCGAGCCCCGCCACACCGTGCACGGCTTCCGCTACGCCCGCCTCCAGCGCGGCGAGGTGCCGCTGGAGGCGTCAAGCCTGACCATGCGGGTGGTCCACACCGACCTGCGTCCCACCGGCACCTTCGCCTGCTCCCACCAGGACCTCAACCACCTGCACGAGGTGGCCCGTTGGAGCTTCCGCGGCAACGCCGTCGACGTCCCCACCGACTGCCCCACCCGCGAACGCATCGGCTGGACCGGCGACTACCAGGTCTTCCTGCCCAGCGCCGCCCGCCTCTACGACGTCTCCGGATTCAGCCGCAAGTGGCTGCGCTCGGTCCGCGACGACCAACTCGACGACGGGCGCATCGCCAACTTCTCCCCGGACGGACGGCGCATCAAGCTCCGCGGCGACAAGCGCCTCGACATGATGACGGGTTCCGCCGGCTGGGGCGACGCCATCGTGCTGGTGCCGTGGGAGCTCTACCGGACCTACGGCGACCGGCAGGTGCTCGCCGAGAACTGGGACGCGATGGTCCGCTGGGTGGAATGGGCGCTCGCCACCGCCCGCACCGCCCGCCACCCCTCCCGCGTGGCCCGCTCCGAAGTGCCCTTGCGGCACGAGGAGTTCGTCTGGGACGGCTCCTTCCACTGGGGCGAGTGGGCCGAGCCCAAACCCCGCACCGAGGACGGCTCGCCCATCGAATCGACGGACGACGACCCCGAAGCCTGGATGAAGACCGACAAGGGCGAGGTCGGCACCGCGTTCCTGTACCGCTCGACCGTCACGCTCGCCAGGGTCGCCCGGGTCCTGGGCCGCGAGGCCGCGGCCGCCCGCTACGCCGGGCTGGGGGAGCGGATCAAGGAGGCCTGGCGGACGGAGTTCCTCGACGACACCGGCCGTACGACCGTCGACACCCAGGCGAGTTATGTCCGCGCCCTCGCCTACGGCCTGGCGCCCGAGAAGCTGCGCGACGCCGTCGCCGCGCGGCTGACCGAGCTCATCGAGAAGGCCGGCACACACCTGGCCACCGGGTTCCTCTCCACTGCCCACCTCCTGCCCGTCCTCGCCGACACCGGCCATGCCGACCTCGCCTACCGGGTGCTCCTCCAGCGCACCTCGCCCTCCTGGCTCGGCATGCTCGACCGCGGTGCCACCACGGTGTGGGAGGAGTGGGACGGCGTCGACGAGGACGGCAACGCGAACGCCTCGCTCAACCACTACAGCAAGGGCGCCGTCATCCAGTTCCTGCACACCCACACCCTCGGCCTGCGGCAGGCGTCGGACTCGGTGGCCTGGGAACGGTTCGTCGTCGCCCCCGTGCCCCACGCGTCGGTCGACTGGGCGCGCGGCACCTTCGACAGCCCGCGCGGCACCATCGCGGTCGACTGGCACACCCAGGGCGACACGCTGCACCTGACGGTCGACGTACCGCCCACCTGCACGGCCACCGTGGTCCTGCCCTACGGACGTGAACTGACAGCAGGGCCGGGCCGGTTCCGGTATCCGGCGGTCGACTGACGGCGGTGCGGCCCTCCAGTGACGGGCCCGAGGTCCTGACAGAATGCTCAAAAGGCTTCTGAGATGCTCGTCTTGGTGATCTCCTGAGCGACGTCCCAATGCTCCGCGAGCTTGCCTTCTTCGACGCGCCAGATGTCGACGATCGCCAGGTCAGGGCTCCCGTCCGTGAATTCCATGTGCAGGTGAAGGGCAACCATCGCCCCGTCGCTGATGATCCGCTTCACCGTGGCCCGGCCACCTTTGGCCGCTTCCTCTTCGAGATATGCGATGGCGCCTTCCCGGCCTCTCCCTGCTTTCGGGTTGTGTTGGACATAGTCCTCAACGGCGTACTGCTCGAAGGCTCGGCGAGCGCCATGAGCCTGCAGGGTGGAGAGGAAACCTTCAAGCACTTCACGGCTTGTCGGGACTGTCATTTTGGCCTCCTGGTGCCACAGTCTGCCGAACAGGCGAGGGCAGGGATCGTCGGTAGCTCCTGGATGGTGCACATCGAAGCCGACGATATGGGCGACTTGTTCATCCAACGAACATGCCCCTTGAGCGTGACGCGGGTCACTTCCTACGTTGACGCTGCTCGTCGGCCGGTCACCGTGCCGAGCGTTCTGAATCTGGTTCGGTTGAAGGGCCACGCGGAGGAACTCCGCGAAGACCCATGAGCGGTCGGCAGCAGTGTTGCCGGGCTAGCCGCAGCACAAGCATCCACACTCAGCGGCCGACGGGGAACGTCGGTTCGGCAGCAGCGTTTCGCGCGCAAGGAGTCATCCATGGTTCAGACCGACTCACCCAGTGACGCACCCGGGAAGGGGGGCGGAAACCCTCAGATCTCGGGCACTCTGCCCGCACCCATTCACGCTGTCCTCCTTGCGGAGACACCCCGTTCCGCCCTTGGAGGCGTCGAGGAAACCAGTTCTGCACGGCACGGGCGCTAGCCATGGCCGGCGAATCTGCGGTCCAGCCGGTCCCGCGGCTCGAGGTCCGTGGTCTCTCCAAGACGTTCGCGGGCGTCGCGGTCCTGGAGAACGCGAGTCTGACGATCAGCCCGGGGGAGGTGCATGGCCTGGTCGGGCAGAACGGCTCCGGCAAGTCGACGCTCATCAAGCTGATCTCCGGTGTCTACTCGGCGGATCCGGGCGGCGAGATCCTGCTCGACGGCGAGCGGATCGGCCCGCCGATCAAGGCGAAGGCGCTGCACGGACAGGGGCTCTCGTTCGTGCACCAGGATCTTGGTCTCGTGCCCGACCTCTCGGTGCGCGACAACGTGCGGGTCGGCAGGCACTCGGTCAACCGGATCACCCGCTGGATCCGGATCTCCCAGGACGCTGTCGCCGCGCGCGAGACGCTGGAATACCTCCGCACTGACATCGACCCGTCGGCCGAGGTCTCGACCCTGCTGCCCAGCGAGCGGGTCGCGGTCGCCGTCGCACGGGCACTGCAGGACCGGACCCCAGGCACGGGTGTCGTGGTCTTCGACGAGTCCTCGCGCGCCGTCCCGCATGAGGCGCTGCCGGCGTTCTACGACATGATCCGCCTGCTCAAGAGCCAGGGCACCGCCGTGCTGTTCATCAGCCACAACCTCAAGGAGGTGCTCGAGATCGCCGACCGGGCGACGGTCCTGCGCAACGGCCGTGTCGTGGAGGCGGGCATCGAGACGGCAGGGCTCGACGAGGCCAAGCTGGCCGGACTCGTCCTCGGGCGTGCCGCCGAACTCGGCGACATCATGGAGAGCCTGCCGCCCACGTCCCGGCCCGAGGCGGTCGAGTTCGTCGACGTCCGCGGCGGACGGGTCACAGGTGTGAGCGCTGCCATCCGTCGCGGTGAGGTCGTCGGCTTCACGGGGACGGTCGACTCCGGCCTGTCGGACCTCGGGCCGCTTCTCGGCGGCGACCGGCGCGGCACCGGCAGGGTCAGGCTCGGCGGACGCGTCGTCGACCTGGCCCGTGCCAAGGTCGTCGACCTCCTCGACGCCGGCATCGCCTTCATTCCCGCCGACCGGCACGACAAGGGTGTCGCGCTCGAGCTGACGGTCGAAGAGAATGCAACTCTCCCGCACCTGCGCAGCAGGGGAAAGCCCTGGTGGACCGGGTTCAAGTGGCAGCGCGCCGAGACCGAGAACATCGTCGCGCGGTTCGACATCCGGCCGCCGAACCCCACCATGCCCGTGGCCTCGATGTCCGGTGGCAACCAGCAGAAGGTGCTGCTGGGCAAGTGGCTCCTTGGGACGCCCGACCTGCTCGTGCTCGACGACCCCACACAGGCGGTCGATGTCGGCGCGCGACACGCGATCCTCACAGCGAGCCGGCAGGCGGCCGCCGACGGATCGGCGGTCGTGGTCTGCTCCTCCGAGGTGGAGGATCTCGCGGCGATCTGTGACCGGGTGCTCATCCTCCAGGACGGCCGGATCGCCCGCGAGATGACGCGACCGTTCGACGCGGACGGCGTTCTCTCCGCGATCTACGCCGCCGACGACGCGGCGCACCGTTCCACCCTTGCACCGACTCCCGCAATCGAGGCCTGATGGCAACCACACGGTCACAACCCACGATCGCCTCCGGCGTCGCGCCCCGGAAGACGGGCCTGCCTCTCTCAGGGGCTGGAGTCTACGTGCTTCAGCGCTACAGCCTCGTACTGCTGTGGATCATCATGGTGGTGCTCTTCCTGGTGCTTCTCCCGAACAGCGTCGACCTCACAAGCGCGTCGCGCGCGGTCTTCGGCCAGCAGACACCGGTGGTCTTCCTCGGCCTCGCGGTCATCGTCACGATCGCCGTGGGCGAGTTCGACCTGTCGTTCGCGTTCATCTACGGCCTGGCGGGAACCACGTTCCCGGCCCTGGTCGTTCTGCACGGCTGGCCGGTCCCGCCGGCGATCCTCGTGGCCCTCGCCGCGGCGGTGCTCGTCGGCCTCGTGAACGCGGTACTCGTGGTCGTCGTCGGGATCAGCTCGATCGTCGTCACCCTCGGCACGGGGAGCATTGCTCTGGGCATCGCGCTGTTGCTGTCGGACCAGTCGAACGTGAGCGGCCTCGACCCGGGGCTCGCGCAGGTCGCGCTCGGCAGTTTCCTGGGCCTCCCGGCGGTGTTCTGGTACGGCGTCGTGCTCGTTGTCATCACCGCCTACGTCATGACCGCGACTCCACTCGGCCGATCGATGCTGTTCGTCGGCTCGAACCCGAACGTCGCGAGACTCGCCGGTATCCCCGTCCGCCGTATCCGTTTCGGCGGCTACCTGATGTCCGCTCTGCTCAGCGGCGGTATCGGCATCATCCTCGCGTGCGGCGTCGGCGGGTTCAGTACCGCGACGGCCCAGTTGCAGATGATGCCGGCCCTCGCCGCCGTGTTCCTCGGAACAGTCGCGGTAGTTCCCGGGCGATTCAACGCGGTCGGTATGTTCATCGCCGCCTACTTCCTGCTGACGGGCATGTTCGGGCTGCAACTGCTCGGACTGTCCGGGTGGGTGACGAACGTCTTCTACGGTGCGGCGTTGGTCATCGCCATCACCGTGTCGTTCCTTCTCCGACGCCGTGCGCGGGGCTGAACCGGTTCCCGTGCGGGACTTCCCTTCCGCCGGGAAGCGATGCGAGACACGGCGGTGGCTGAAGTCGCCCTGGTCCTGACCTGCTCGCCCACGGACGGGACAGCGCTCTGCTCTCGAAGAAGAGGGCCAAGTGATCACCCACTCAAAGAAGAGAGGCAATCTCATGCTGAACGGGCGCAATCAATCGTGCGGACTTCTCGCCGCCTGCACGGTGCTGGCACTCGCCCTCGTCGGCTGCGACAGCGCCAAGACGAGCTCGGGCTCATCGGGAGACGCGGCGGGCACCGTACCGCCCAGCGTCACGAAAGCGGTCAACGCGGCGAGACAGCCGATCGACACGTTCGCCGCGCCGGGACCGGCCATCGACACCTCGAAGATCACCGGCGGGAAGGTCTACGTCGTCGTGCCGGCGCTCGAGGTGCAGGACTTCTCGGTCGTCGCAAACGAGATCAAGAGCGTGTTCTCGCGCTTCGGCGTCGACGTCGAAGCGTGCGGCACGACCGGCGGCTCGCCGGACGGCGTCGCCAACTGCCTTCACCAGGCGATCAACGCGAAGGCCATCGGCATCGTCACCGTCGGCATCACCCAGAACACCGCACCGAGCGGGATCGCCGACGTCGCGAAGGCGGGCATCCCGCTGGTCAACGGCCTGACGACGGCCACCGGACCTGGCGCCCCGAAGCTTGTCAGCTACGTGGCCCCGGGCTTCGTGAAGCTCCACTCCTGGCTGACCGATCAGTTCATCGTCGACTCCAAGGGCTCGGCCCATGTGCTCGCGATGCGCACGACCTCGAACGACATCACGCCTTCCTGGGCCAATGACGGCGTCGTCAAGGTGCTGAAGGACGACTGCGGCGGCTGCTCGTCGAAGGTGATCGACGTGAACACGGTCAACCAGGACAAGATCTCGACCGAGGTGTCGACATCGCTGGTGTCGGACTCCGACATGAAGTACATCGTGGCCGGTACGAACAACTACATCCCGGATGTCGTCTCGGGAGCGCAGGCCGCGGGCCGCAGTGCCTCGGAGACCAAGATCGGCACGGTGGGCGGCGCCCTGGCCGTGATGCAGCAGCTCGGCCAGGCCCAGTGGGTCGGCGCGGTCGCCGCGTTCAGCCTTCCGGCACTCTCTTGGTACATGTCCGATTCGCTGCTGCGGCTCATGGTGGGCCAGCCGCGTTCGGGCGAGCTGGACTTCCCGTTCCAGCGTCTGTTCACGTCCGCCAACGTCACCGGCCTCGACCTCAGCCAGAAGGGGTGGTCGAGCGGCTCCTGGTACGGCAAGGCCGACTATGTGAACGGGTTCCTCAAGCTCTGGGGCAAGAAGTAGATGGCAGGCGGCGAAACCACCGAAAGGAACAAGCAGGTGGTCGAGGCGTTCGTCAGCGAAGTGGCGATCGCCAAGCGACTCGACCGTCTCGACGACCTCGTCGCGGTCGACTACATCCAGCACAACCCACACGTCGGCCAGGGGCGAGAGGGCGTCCGTGAGTACTTCGCCGGATTCCATCGCGTAGGGGAGAAGGATCTCGATCCTTCCGGGACCGTCGAGGTCCACCTGATCGGCGAGGGCGATCTCGTGGTGCGACACGAGATCCGTGTCAACGGCTTGCACATCGACATATGGCGGGTCCGGGACGGCATGCTCCAGGAGCACTGGGACGCGTGGCGTTCGGCGCCGGGCTACGACCCCCCGACGGGATCGTGACGGCGGGTGCCGGACCCGGCGAGGCGGCCGGATCGGAACCCGGGCGGCTGGAACGCAACAAGCGGCTCGTCGAGGACTTCCTGGCGGTCGCCCACGGCGATCTCGCGGGTCTGGACCGGCTCGGCGAGTTCGCGGCCGCGGACTACATCCAGCACAACCCGAACATCGGGCAGGGACTCGACGGACTGCGCACGTTCTTCACGCACATCCTCTCGCTTCCGCCCTCCGAGCGCCTTGACCCCTCCAGGGAAATCGAGGTGCACCTCACCGCGGAGGGCGACTTCGTGGTCCGGCACGAGATCCGCGAAGACGGGCTGCTCATCAACGTCTTCCGTCTCGAAGGCGGCCTCGTCAAGGAGCACTGGGACGCGTGCCGCCCGCCGCCCGGCCGCGCGATCATCCACGGCCTCGAATGAAGTCCGATCCAGCGAAGGGAAAGGGGAAAGGAAATGGAAATGGCTGACGAGGCCTACGACCTCCAGCGCAACAAGCAGATCGTCGCCGAGTTCTTCGATGTCGCCCACGGCACGGTGGAGGGACTGGAGCGTCTCGACCGGTACGTGGCCGCGGACTACATCCAGCACAACCCGAACATCGAGCAAGGTCGCGAAGGGCTCCGGAAGTTCTTCACCTACATCCTCTCGCTGCCCCCGGAGGAGCGCCTCGACCCGGCGAAGGAGATCGAGGTGAACGTCATCGCCGACGGGAAGTTCATCGCCCGTCAGGCAATCCGCGAGGACGGGCTGCTGATCGACGTCTTCCGCATACACGACGGGCTGCTCGTCGAGCACTGGGACGCGTTTCGCCCGCCGCCGGGTGGCAAGGTCATCCACGGACTCGAGTGACATGACCCGACTTGAGCGCCGGCGCCATCCGGTCCTCGCGGAAGCCGGATGGCGCAGGCATCTCCGAGTCAGCGACGACGATCGATCCTGAGCCGTCGCGATGTGCGCGCCGGGCCCCGCGCCGAAGGGGAACCTGCCTTGCCTCCAGGGCTCGATCGGCTTCGGGACGAACGTCGCCCGAATCGCGTTGCCGACGGCTTCGCGAAAACGCTCGCGTGAGAAACTAAAGGACGCCGGGCGCGGAGGACGCCAGCGCCGCTTCCAACTCGCTCAGTACCTGCGGGTCCGTCAGCGGTTCGCCATGTCCGGGGCACAGAAGCAGCACGTCGTGGGCGGCCATGGCCGCGGCGGAGCGACGGGCCGAAGCCGCGTCGTCGTTGAAGTGGCCCAGTGTCGGCCCTCCCGGCGTGGTGACAATGAGGTCGCCGGTGAACAGGACGCGGGGCTCCCTCACCAGGAGGCCGATGCTGCCCGCCGTGTGCCCATCCCCGCTGATCACCGTCGCTCCGCCCCCGATCGCGACGATGTCCCCCGACTCCACCTCGGAGTCGACGCGACACGGGGGAGCGGGCGGGATACCGGCGGACACTCGCTCGAATATCGCGCGCTCCTCGTGGGTGAGCGTCCGGCGCGGGGGAGGGCGCTCACCGCGGATGACCGGAGCGTCGGCGCGATGCGCGACCACTTCAACATCGCCCCAGTTCGCCACATCCGCAGCCGCGCCCGTGTGGTCCTCGTGGTGGTGCGTCAGCACCAGTCGCTGGAGGGCTGTGGTGGGCAAGCCCAGTTCAGCGAGTGCGGGCTCGTCCCCGGGAAACCCCGCGTCGATCATCGTGACCTCTGATCCATCCCACCAGAGGTAGACCTGTGGGAAGTCCGTTCGGATCATGAAGAGATCGGGAGCAAGCTTGCGGATCTCAGTCGCTCGGTCGCCCATGGTCTGTTTCCTTCTTGTCCTGATGGCACCTGGCGGACGCGTACAGCGGCCGTCTTTGGCCGCGACGTTGTCATGCGGTGCCTCATCTCCACTCTGTGAACTCTCCTTTGTCGACGCCTCGTCCTGAAGCCTGCCGTCCGTTCATCGAACAACGGCGTCAGGACGAGGCTGCCCGCCTTCCCGGGCCTGGGACGGATGTACCGGATCCGGCGTCGGGTGCTGACGGAGATCGAGGGCTCCCGGGTCCGCTGGAAGGCGCGCGGACGGAGGCGGTTGCACGACCGATGCACCACCGCTGGCGGCACCGTCGGAGAGGACGTGTCCCACACCGCCGAACACCGACATTGCCGGTGCGACGTCTGATCTCGGCGAGGCGAGGTTCCGTTGGCCCCCGTTTGGGTGTGGCCGTCGACGGTCCCCGGCGGAGGGAGATCTTGCAGGTCGGGAAGCGGCGGACCGGCAAGGGAGCGACGTCGGACATCTTCTGCGCGGGGACAGCTTGTTCGTCCAATGAACAGGTCCATTGAGCGTGACGGTGGTCACTTCCTACTTTGGCGCTGCCTGGCAGGTCGGTCACGGCACCGGGCGACCCGAATCAGGGTTGGTCGCAGAGCTACGCGGAGGCGGTCCGCGCAGGCCCCGGGGCGGTTCGTCGGCGGTGTCGCCGCACGGTCGGACAGAGCGCCCCTCACAAGGTCCGGCGGCGAACGCCGGTTCCGACAGCAGCGCGTGCAGCGCGCAAGGAGTCGTCCATGGTCCAGATCGATGCACCCGCTGAGGCAAGCGGGGAGAGCGCCAGATACACCCTGAGGCCGGGCACGCTGGCCGCGGTGGTGCTCGCGGTGTGCCTCTCGCAGATGGCCCTTTCCGTTCCCTCGCTCATCACCGGGCTGATCCAGCAGGATCTCGCGCCGTCCTCGGCGCAGCTGACGTGGATCGTCGACGCCTTCTTCATCCCCGTCGCCGCGCTGGAGCTGGGCTTCGGCGTGTTCGGCGACCTGTTCGGCCGCAAGCGCCTGCTGCTCGGAGGAGCCGCGCTCATCGTCGTGGGCTCGGCCGTCGCGGTCCTGGTGCCGGGCGAGGGGTCGTCGACGGACACCCGGGTGACCTTGCTCATCATCGGCCAGCTCCTCAGCGGCATCGGGGCCGCGGCCATCTTCCCGACGAGCCTTGCGATGGTGGCGGCCGGCACGCACACCACCGCCACCCGCGCGCGTGGCGTGGCGGTCTGGGCCGCAGCGCTCTCGATCGGCGGCTTCCTCGGTCCCCTGCTGGCAGGCGTCGCCGCCAAGATCCACACCGGCTGGGACGGGAACGGGAACTGGCGCTGGGCCTATGTCGGTGTCCTGGTCATCGCCGCGGTCAGCGTGCTGCTGTCGCTGGCCCTCGCCCAGAACTCTGCCGCGCCCGAGGGCCGCTCCCTGGACTGGCCGGGTCAGATCACCGCCGCGCTCGGTCTGTTCGCTGTGCTGTACGCCGTGATCCAGGGCCCTGAGAGCGGTTGGGGGAGCCCGCAGATCGTCATCGCGTTCATCGCAGCCGCTGTCTTCCTCGCGCTGTTCGTCTTCGTGGAGGGCCGTGTCGCCCAGCCGCTCCTCCTCCTGAGCGCGTTCAAGAACCGGGCGTTCGCCGTCAACTCGGTGGTCACCCTGATCGGCATGTTCGGCTTCCTCGCGATCATGTACTCCACCAGCATCCGCCTCACCACCGTCCAGGGATTCAGCCCGCTGAAGAGCTCCATCGCCTACCTCTTCTTCGGCGGCATCGGCCTCGTGCTGCTGCCTCTGACGTCGAAGCTGCTGGAGCACTACAACCCCCGGTGGGTTCTCTGCGCGGGCCTGACGCTCATCGGGGTCGGCGGGCTGTGGTTCGCCGGAGTTCCGGCGAGCGACCGGGCGTTGGGCTCCATCGTCGGGCCGCTGATCCTCGCGGGCACCGGCTCGGGACTCGCCTTCGCCGCCATGAGCGCGGTCGCGGTCAACGCGCTGCCCAACCACCTCGCCGGGATGGCGAGCGGTGCCACGAGCACCTTCCGCGACCTCGGGTTCGCCTTCGGCCCCGCGATCGCGGGCGCCGTCGCGCTGGGCCAGGCCGCCAAGGAGATGGCCCGCGAGGTGACCGGCAATCCCGCCCTGAGCAAGGCGTACGAGGCTTTCCAGGACGCGCCTGCCCACGCTCCCGCGGAGCAGAGACCGCAGCTGGAGGCCGCGGTGCACGCCGTTGCCTCGGGGCCGCTCGGCGCCAACTCGGTGCCGGCGACCGTCACTTCGCCGGACGGTCAGGTGATCCCCTTCAACCCGCTCAAGGATGTCGCGTTCGACGCTCTCAGTAACAGTTACTCCCACGCGTATGTGCTCGGCGGTGTGGCCGCACTCGTGGCCGCGGCTCTCACCTTCGCGGCCGGGCGTGGTGGTCCGGGAGAGAAGCATCTCGACGACGATGGGCACGCCCTCGACGGCTGACCGTTCGACGGACCGGCCGCTGCCGGAACAGGGCAGTCGGCCGGGAACCCCCGGCGCCCGCCGCGGCCCCTCCTCGTGAGGGACCACCGCGGCGGGCAGCGCGGTTCCACGCACAACGATCACACCACAACTCGGACAGGAGTCGGACCATGACCACCACGACGGTTACCCAGGCAGAGGCGGCGTGGCTCGTCGCGATCACGAAAGGGGACGAGGAGCAGCGTGCGCTCATGCTCCCCGACTGCAAGATCGTGCACGGGCCGGTCGGGAACGTCCACGACCGCGAGCGCTTCCTCACCTACAACGCGTCGATGGGCGCCACCCTTGAGGCCGAGACCAGCGAGGTGACGTGCCGGGAGCGTGAGGGGCGGGCCATCGTGACGTGCTTCCAGAAGATGCGGATCCGGCGCGTACCGGATCTGCCGCCGTTCTTGGTGCAGGCGGTGGCCACCCGGGTGTGGTTCGCGACCGACGAGGGCTGGCGGCTCGGCCACATGCAGCTCTCCCGGCGACAACCCGCGGGATGACGCGCCGGTCTTCCCGCAGCAAGCGAGGTCACGATGTACGGATGGGAATGCCCGGCCGCCAGCCGAGGCTCCGGGACAGCCCCAGTCCGCTCGCGACCAGCGAGGGAACGGCCGCCTGCAGTTTGATCGAGCCTGCGGCCACCACGACGGATAGGGCCGCGACGACCTTGCCGCGGCCGTCGACGATGCGAGTTGCGACCGACTCGGCGCCTTCGGTCAACTCTTCCTTGACGACAACCGTTCCGGTCGAGCGACAGGACGCCAGTTCGCGACGGAGTTCGGCCGGGTCCACGATCGTCCTGGGGGTGAAGCGCTGCAGCCTGCCCGCCAGTACCTCGTCGATGAACTGCGGACTGCTGTGGCTCAGCAGCACCTTGCCGACACCCGAGCAGTGCAGGGGCAGATGGCCGCCTACCTGCGAGGTGAGCCCGACGGCGTTGACCGCCGAGAGGCGTTCGATGATCACGGCCTGGTCGCCCTGGAGGACGGCCAGCTGCACATGCTGGTGCAGAGCGGTGTACAGGTCCTCGACGAAGGGCTGGGCGGCGCTGCGGAGCGTCTCGGCACGCGGTGCGAGGGTGCCGAGACGCCACAGCCGCAGGCCGATCGCGAAGCGGTTGTCGCTGGTGCGCTCCAACGCGCCGGCCTCCACGAGTTCTAGCGTGAGGCGCCGCGCGGTGGCGTGCGGCATGCCGGTACGTCTGACCAGGTCGGCGAGGCTCAGCTCGGTGTGGTCGGGGTCGAAGGCGAACAGCAGGTCCCACAGCCGGGAGCTGACGGTGCGTCCCGGCTCGTTCGCGCGAGGCATGGCCCCTCCTCCATAGTTCGTGACCCCGAGCACCCTACCTCCTCTGTTCGTTGAATGGATGATGTAGTTCTTCCAACGGAAAACGTGTCGAATTCTAGGAGCATGATGAGCACAGAAGACGGCCCCAAGATCGCAATCCTCGGTGGAGGCATCGGAGGCCTCGCCGCCGCCGCATTCCTGCGCGAGAAGGGCTTCGACAGTGACGTCTACGAGCAGGCGTCCGCTCTGACCGAGGTCGGTGCCGGCCTGGTGATCGCGCCCAACGCCGCCCGCCTGCTGCGACGTCTTGGCGTCCTGGACCGGTTCGTGAAGCGCGCGGTCCGGATGGAGATCGGTTGGGAGTTCCGGCGCTGGGAGAACGGCGCCGTCCTGTCGGCGGAGAACCTGGAGGAGGGGTGTATCCGCCTGTACGGCGAGCACACCTACACCGCTCACCGCGCCGACCTGCTGGACGCTCTGCGGTCGGCCGTCCCCGAGCGCTCGGTCCACCTCGGCAGGCGTTGTGTCGCCGTCGAGTTCGAAGGCGACCAGGCTGTTCTGCGGTTCGAGGACGGCGAGAGGGTCCGCCCGGACATCCTCATCGGCGCCGACGGGGTCCACTCCCGTGTGCGCGGCGCCGTCGTCGGTCCCACTCAGGCGCGGGAGTCGGGCATCTGCGCTTTCCGGGCTCTCGTACCGGCACACCAGGCACCCGACTTCGCCAGGCGGCGGGCCCAGACCCTCTGGATCGGCCCCGACCACCACCTCGTGCACTACCCGGTCTCCGGCGAGGACTACGTCAACCTCGTCGCTTTCGCACCGGCCGGCGCCGACAGCGTGGAGTCCTGGACGGCCACCGCGACGGTCCAGGAACTGCTCGACGAGTTCGCCGGCTGGGATCCCCGGCTGGTGGAGCTGATCAAGTCGGCCGAGACGCCGGGGCGCTGGGCGCTGCTCGACCGTGAGCCCCTCGACCGCTGGAACCGGGGAAACGCGACCCTGCTGGGTGACGCGGCCCACCCGATGTTCCCGTTCTTCGCCCAGGGCGCGGCCCAGGCGATCGAGGACGGCGCCGTGCTCGCCCTGTGCCTCGCGGCGGATCCGGACGACCCGATCGCGGCGCTGAGCCGTTACGAGGAACTGCGTCGACGCCGCACGGCCCGCCTCCAAGAGGTGTCGCACGGAAGGTCGCACATCAACCACCTGCCGGACGGCCCGGAGCAGCAGGCACGCGACCTTCAGTACTCGCAGGCCGACCCGCTCCGGGAGAACGGCTGGATCTACGAGTACGACCCGGAGGTCGCCGTCTCATGAAGATCACTGCGGCGGTGTCACGTGAGAGTGGGAGCGTTCCCGGGCTGGAGCAGGTCGACCTCGGTGAACCGAGGCCGGACGAGGTCCTGGTGCGCATGGTGGCGACCGGCATCTGCCACACCGACATCAATGCGCACAACGGTCGCGGAGTGCCCGTTCCTCGCCCGATCGTGCTCGGGCACGAGGGTGCGGGCGTCGTGGAGGCGGTCGGCGCCGGGGTGACCCGCCTCGTGCCCGGTGATCACGTGGTGCTCTCGGGCAACTCCTGCGGTGTGTGCCGCCGCTGTCTCGACGCGCGGCCCACCTACTGTCATGAGGCGATGCGGGTGGCCTTCGGCGGCGCGCGACTCGACGGAAGCTCTCCGATCACCCAGGACGGTGACCGGGTCGGGGCGATGTTCTTCGGGCAGTCCTCATTCGCGACATACGCACTGGCGCCCGCACGGAGCGCGGTCCTGCTGCCGAAGGACGTTCCGTTGCACCTGATGGGGCCGCTCGGCTGCGGTGTCATCACGGGGGCGGGTTCGGTCCTGGAGTCGTTCCGGCTCCGTCCAGGGCAGTCGATCGCCGTGTTCGGCACCGGAGGCGTGGGGCTCGCGGCCGTCATGGCGGCCCGTCTCGCGGGTGCCCGGCACATCGTCGCCGTCGACATCAACCGGCCCCGGCTCGACCTCGCCCGGGAACTGGGAGCGACGGACACTGTACTGGGCGGCGCCGGTGTGGAACAGGCGCTGCGGGACATCGACCCCGACGGCTTCGACTTCGCGTACGTCACCGCGGACGTACCCTCCGTATACGCGACCGCGACGGCGTGCCTCGCTGTCGAAGGCACCCTTGGCTACGTGGTGGCACCCGCGGGCGAATGGGTCCCGGACACCGGTTACCTCCTCGCCGGCGGCCGCAGACTCCAAGGAATCATCGGGGGCTCTGCCAATCCCCACGTGCTGATTCCTCAACTCGTCCAGTACTGGCGGGCGGGACGGTTCCCCTTCGACCGGATGATCGAGGAGTTCCCGTTCAGTGACTTCGCCCGGGCGTGGACGGAGACCGGCTCCGGGCGGGTGATCAAGGCCGTGCTCAGGATGCCGGAAACCTGAGATCGCTTCCGCGAACCGGCCGGGCGACGGGGCCACGACCGGGCGATGCCCATCAAGACATTGGCCGTCCAACGAACACAGCCATTGTCGTCTCCCACGACCCCACCCAGACTGCGGCACGGGCGGCCCGAGACGCGGCCCGGCCCCAGCGCCCCCTTGTCGAAACCCCGAGTACGTCCAGAGAGGCGGACCATCGCATGGCAACCGCAACCGGTAGTGGGCTCGTCGTCAGAACGCTGCGGCGAGCCGGGGTCGACGTGGCCTTCGGTCTGCCCGGAGCACACATCGACGGCATCCTCCAGGACGCCCTGGACGCCAAGCTGCGGGTCGTCGACGTACGGCACGAGGTGAACGCCGGTCACGCGGCCGAGGGATACGCACGGGTCACCGGGGAGCTGGGAGTCGCCGTCGTCACGGCCGGGGGCGGCTTCACCAATGTCCTGACCTCTGTCACCAACGCCTACCTGGACCGGACCCCCGTTCTCTACATCACGGGCTCCGGCCCACTGGAGACGGACCAGGTCAACGACCAGCAGGCAGGATTCGACCAGGTCGCCATGGCGACCCCGGTGACCAAGTTCGCGCACCGCGTCACCCGCACCGAGCTGATCCCGCGTCTGGTCGCCCAGGCGATCCGCACCGCGCAGTCGGAGCCCAAGGGCCCGGTGCTCCTGGACATTCCCTGGGACGTCCTGCGCCAGTCGGTAGTCGTCGACGATGTCGACGACTACCGCGTCGAGGTCGACGGCACCGGCGTATCCCCGGCCGGTGCCGTCGACCGTATCGTCGAGGCGCTCAGTGCCGCCCGTCGCCCGATTGCGCTGGTCGGCAAGTCCTTCGTCACCGCCAAGGCACGGGCGCAGCTGCACGAGTTCGCCGCCCGTACCGGAATCCCCCTCTTCTCCGACTGGGAAGGCCTCGGGGCGATCGCGGGCTCGGCACAGCACGTCGGCCTTCTGCAAACCCTGGCCACCGTCCCCGAGGAGGAGCGTCCCGACCTGGTCCTGATGCTCGGTGTGCGTTTCGGCATGGCCACCCAGTTCGGCACCGGACGACTGCTCCCAAAGAGCGCGCGGATCTTTCAGGTCGATCCCGACGGCCGTGAGCTGGGCCGTCTGCAGGATGTCGAACTCGGCGTCCAGGCCGACCCGGTCGGCACGCTTGGCCTGCTGAACGAGCGGCTGGGCGACAACGGTGTGCCCTCGGGACGTGAGGACTGGATCACGGCCCTGCGGGACATCTCCGCCACCCGGCGCTCCGCGCTCGCCGGCGAGACCGAGCAGCACGAGGACGCCGCGATCCACCCGTACCTCGCGGTCCGTACGATCTCCGAGAGCGTGCCCGACCAGGCCACCGTCGTGGTCGACGGCGCCCTGACCGAGCTGTGGCTCTCCGAGACGATCGCGCTCGCGCCGCTGGCCCACTACCTCGGCCACGGATACCTCAGTGCGATGGGCAGCAACTTCGGCGTGGCCCTGGGAGCGCAGTACGCGCGTCCCGACAAGGCGACGATCCTCGTCACCGGCGACGGCGCCGTCGGCTACAGCCTCGCCGAGTTCGACTCCCTCGTCCGGGCGGGACTCCCGGTCGTCGTGATCGTCCTCAACAACCGGGCCTGGGGCGCCACCTTGCACACCCAGCAGTTCATCTTCGGACAGGACCGCGTCACGAACAACCGCCTGGAGAACGGCTCCTACAGCGGTGTGGCACGAGCCCTCGGCGCCGACGGCGTCGACGTCACCGAGCTGGACCAGCTGCGGCCGACGATCGAGGCGGCCCTCGCGGCCCGCCGACCGACCTGCATCGACGTACGAGTGAGCCTCGCGCCCATCCCTCCGGAGGAGCGCGTCCTCAACGGCGGAGCTCCGTTCGGCGGCGTCGAGATCGATGCCTGAGCCACCCCTCAGTGCGATCAGAAGGAGCGTCATGGACGACACGACCAGCGAGGGACGGCCCGGCTCCGCGATCAAGGACCGGCGTCGGCGGTTTCTCGGGAAGACCTGTCTCGTCACCGGCGGCAGCCGGGGCCTGGGACTGGCAACGGCACAGGCGTTCGCGCGTGAGGGCGCTCGCGTCGTCATCATCGCGCGTGACCCCGACCAGTTGAAGAAGGCAATCGAGCTGATCGGCGAGGGCACTGTCGCCGTGTCCGCGGACCTCTCCTCCGTGGCCGGCATCAAGGCCGCGCTCACCGAGGTCGCCGCACGCGTCGAACGGGTCGACGCCGCCTACATCAATGCCGGGGCGGCCGGCATGAAGCGCCTCGACGACCTGGACGAGGCCACGTGGGACATGGTGTTCGACACCAACGTCAAGGGCTCCTTCTTCGTCATGCAGGGCCTCAGGCCCCTGCTCGCACCCGGTGGGGCGGTCGTCTTCTGCGGTTCGGCGGCCGGTCGCCGGGCCAGCGCGGGAACCGCCGCCTACGGAACCAGCAAGGCCGCACTCGAGCACCTCACCCGCATCCTCGCCGCCGAGGTCGTCGAGGAGGGTATCAGGGTCAACATCGTCATCCCGGCCGGAATGAACACCGACATCTCCGCGCGTACGACAGGCCTGCCGCCCGGGGGAGCGGACGCCTTCCGGGAGCGGCTGAGGCTCAGCACTCCCATGCTCCGGGAAGGGGAGCCGGCGGAACTCGCCGACACCGTACTCTTCCTGGCCTCGTCCGAAGCCAGCTACATCACCGGTACAGCCCTGCTGGTGGACGGCGGCCTCACAAGCTTCCTCCGCCCGCAGGCGTAGAGAGGACGACCACCGTGGAGTTTCCCTTCGGCCAGCGGACCGACGCCGTCGTCCAGTTCGCGTACGCGGTACCCGATCTCGCCGCAGGAATGCGCTGGTGGACCGCCCAACTCGGCGTCGGCCCCTGGTTCGTGAACCAGAGGATCGCCGGCGAGGGGTCCACCTACCGTGGCGAGCCAGGGAAGGCCGAGTTCACCCTCGCGCTCGCCTTCTCGGGGCACATGATGATCGAGCTCGTCCAGACCCTCGACGACGAGCCCTCCATCTACAAGGAGGCCCAAGAAAGCCAGGGTTACGGCTTCCACCACGTCGCCAAGGTCGTCCCGAACGTCAAGGATGAGGTCGAACGCCGCGAGGCGAGCGGGGCGGTGGTGTGTTTCCGTGGCGTGGTCCCGGGGGGCGAGGTCTTCTTCCTGGACGGCGATGAGGGCGCCCCAGGGATGATCGAGCTGGTCCAGGACAGCGAGATCACGCGGCAGATATTCACCGCTGTCTGGCGGGCATCGGTCGACTGGGACGGATCGCGACCGGTACGCGACTTCGCGGAGCTGTTGCCGAGCTGACCATTCGGCCATCACGGGGGGAGGGGCGGTCCTGCCGGACCGCCCCTCCCCCCGTGATGACGTCACACACCTGTGGGAGCGAGGACGATGTCGAAGCGCACCCGGCTCCACGTACCGTCGACGACTCGACCGTCGGGTGTCGGTTTGCCGGCGGGCTGCCGCTCGAACCGCTTGATCAGCGAGTCCTTGACGCCGAAGACGGTGTCCTTGCGGCCGATGGGATCGCCCTCGGGGAAGATGTGCGTGACCAGCGTGCGCGTCCCCTCGTGGGACACCATGAAGTGCAGGTGTGCGGCGCGCAGCGGCGAGCGGCCGACCACGTCGAGCATCTTCCCGACGGGTCCGTCGCTCGGGATGGGGTACGGCGTCGGGGTGAGGCCCCAGAAGCGGTAACCGCCGTCGGCCGCGGAGAACAGGTGCGCCCGGCCGGCGCGCTTTCCGGCGTCGTACTGCACGTCGTAGAGCCCGTCCTCGTCGGCCTCCCAGACCTCGATCCGCGCGCCGGCGAGCGGCGAGCCGTCGGTGTCGGTGACGGTGCCCTCGACCCAGCAGGGCTCGCCGGGGGCGCCGAACGCCATGTCATCGCCGAGGTCGATCCGTGGGGCGTTTTCGACGAAGAACGGGCCGAAGACGGTCGCCTCCGTGGCGCCCTGGTACGCCTGGTTGTTGACGTTGATCGTCTGCATGCTCGCGCCGAGGGTGTCGGACAGCAGGATGAACTCCTGCCGGACGTCGTCGGTGATGTGGCCGGCCCTGGTGAGGAAGTCGATCGCCGTCCCCCACTCCTCCTCGGTCAGCCGGACCTCACGGATGAAGGAGTGCAAATGCTTCACGAGGGAGACCATGAGCTCGTGCAGCCGGGGGTCTTCGCAGGCGGCGAAGGAGGCGATGACGTTGTCCACCAGCCGCTGCTCGACCGCCTGTTGGTCCGGCGACACCTCGCGCTGGATCGTGCCGGCGTCGTCGGTCCGGGCCGAGTCGGGGTTGACGTAGGTAGCCATGGCGGCCTCTTTCAGCTGATCGGTTCGCCTGCCCACGCCGCCTGCAGCAACAGGGTCAGTTTCGCGTAGGTGACGTGAGTGGGGTTGTTGGCCGGGATCGCCTTCATGATCGGCCCCAGCGCCTTGGCGATGCCCTCCTCGGGCATGCCGTAGTCGCGCAGTGCCCGCGGCGCGCCCAGCACTTCACGCAGGGCGGCGAGGCCGGCGCTCGCCGTGCGGGTGCCGGAACCCGAGCCGAGGGCCTGGGCGATCCGAGCCTCTGCCTCGGGGGCGTGCGGGGCGTTGAAGGCCAGTACGTAGGGCAGGACGACCGCGTGGGTCTGGGCGTGGGGGAGGTTGAACATGCCGCCGAGGACGTGGCAGATCTTGTGGTGCATGCCGGAGCCGGCCGAGGCGAAGGCGACGGCGGCGAGGTAGGCGCCGTACAGGGTCTGCTCGATGCCCTGGACGCTGGTCGAGTCGTCGGCCACCGCGGGCAGGCCGGCCGCCAGGGCGCGGATGCCCTCCTGTGCCAGGGCCCGGTCGATCGGGTCGGCGCGGGGCCCCCACATCGAGTCGACGCAGTGGGCCATCGCGTTCAGGCCGCTGGCCACGGTCATCTCACTGGGGAGCGTGGCCAGCAGAGCGGCGTCGTAGACGACGGAGGCGGGCAGCACCCTGGCGTCCACACCGGTGGTCTTGGTCTCGCCCTCGGTCAGGCCCCAGACGTTGGTCGCCTCGGAGCCCGCGTAGGTGGTGGGGACCGCGATGATCGGCAGCCCAGTGGTCATTGTCACGGCCTTGGCCAGGCCGGTGGTGGAGCCGCCTCCGACGCTGACAAGGATGTCCGCGTCGGCGTCGGCCGCGGCCCGGCGGGCTCGCTCCGCGACCTCGACCGGTACGTGCATCACGACTTCCTCGTGGCGCAGCACGACCGGAGTCTCCTTGGCGATCGGGTCGGCCAGTTCCTTCTCGCGGTCCGACGCGATCAGCATGACCTTCGTGCCGCCGAGGGCCTCGACCTCCGCCGCCACGGCGGCAGGCGATCCTCCCGCCGCGAATACCACGCGTTGGGGGAGGGTCTCGTGGGTGAACCGCATCAGGCTTCCGTGAGCCACAGTCTGCCTTTCGAGTAGAGCTGCTCGACTGCTGTGCCGGTGAGGCCGGGGAGTCCTTGCTTCACCGTGAAACCCGCCTTCGTCTGCAGGTAGGCCAGGTGCCGGTAGCCGGTCGGGAACCGGTTCAGCAGGTCGGGGTCCAGCGTGAGTGAGGCAGCGGGGTCGACGAGGTCGAGCCGGTCCTTCTCGTAGATCGGCTGCCTGCGTACGAGGGTCCAACGTCCCTGGTGGCGGGAGAGGAAGTCGTAGAAGCGGCCGGTGCAGACGACGTCGACCTCCACGTCGTCGATGGTCGCGCGCTGGTTGATGGTCATCTTGGTCTGGGCGACGGCCCGGTCGCCGGCGATGTCCGCGGTGTGACCGCCCAGGAAATGCAGGATGCTGACTCCGTTCTCAAAGCCGTCACGACTGGCTTTGATGAAGTCGGTGGCGCTGCCCTGGAACCAGGTGGCGCTCATCCAGCCGTCGTGCGGGTGCCAGACCGTGGCGAAGCGGTCCCAGTCTCCGGCGTCGCGCCACAGCGCCCAGTTCTCGACGAGCTGCCGGATCTCGTGGCGATCCTTGTCGCTCTGCGACATTGTTGACTCCTTGGGGGCGGAGATCCCTGGTGCGAGGGTCTCGTCAGAGAGACCGGAAGAACTCCTCCAGTTCCCGGTCGAGCCGCTCGGAGGCTTCTGTCTCCCGAGCGTCCGCCAGCCATGCCGCTCCCACCGCAGGGCTGAAAGCCGCGGCAAGGAACCACATCCGGGGAAGCAGAGGCCGCGGGCGGGGCGCACGCCGAGTGACGAGCGCCCCACAACTTCGTCGCATCATCAGATGGGGTAGTGGCGGGATCCCGACTGGATGGTGATCCAACGCAGTTCTGTGAACTCCTCCAGCGCGGCGCGGGAACCGAAGCGCCCCCAGCCGCTGGCGCCGACCCCGCCGAAGGGCATCTGGGGCTCGTCGTGCACGGTGGCACCGTTGATGTGACAGATACCGGACCTGATCCGACGGGCCACATCCAGTGCCGCCGCCGCGTCCTGGCCGAAGACCGCGGCGGAGAGACCGTACTCGGTGTCATTGGCGACGGCGACGGCTTCGTCGGTGGAGTCGACCTCGATGATCGAGACGACCGGGCCGAAGGACTCCTCGCCGTAGATACGCATGTCCGGCGTGACACCGCGCAGGACGGTGGGTTTCACGAACAGGCCGTCGGCCGTACCACCGGTCAGGACCTGAGCACCCTTGTCACGGGCGTCCTCGATCAGCGCGATGACGTGGTCGCGGGCGGAGGTGTGGACCAGGGGGCCGATCTGTGAGGTGGGGTCGCTCGGGGGGCCGACGACCAGCTTGGCGGCGCGCTCGGCCAGCCGGCCGGACAGTTCGTCGGCGACGGTCCTGTCCACGATGACGCGCTCGGTGGACATGCAGATCTCGCCCTGGTTCATGAAGGCACCGAAGCTCGCCGCCGCGGCCGCTTCCTCCAGATCCGCGTCGGGAAGCACCAGGAACGGGGCCTTGCCGCCGAGTTCGAGGACCACGCGGGTCAGGTGGCGGCCGCCGAGTTCGCCGATGACGCGGCCGACCCTGCTGGAGCCGGTGAAGTTCACGCGGGTCACGGCGGGGTGGGCGATGAGCGCCTCGACGACGGCCGGTCCGTCCTGGGGCGCGTTGCTGATGAGGTTGACCGCTCCGGCGGGCACGCCGGCGTCGTGCAGCACCTGGACGATGGCGGCCTGGGTGAGCGGCGTCTGCTCGGAGGACTTCAGCACCACGGTGTTGCCCCACACCAGCGGCCACACGACGGCGCGCACGCCGAGGATCAGCGGAGCGTTCCACGGTGCGATGCCGACGACGACGCCGACCGGCTGACGTACGCCGAGGGCGGTGAGGCCGGGGACGTCCGACGGGATCACTTCGCCGACGGCCGCGTAGGCCTGGGCCGCCGCCTCGACGAGCATGCCCTTGGCGACGTGCACGTTGAAGCCGCACCAGGGCAGGGTGGCACCCATTTCGCGGCTCATCGTGGCCACGATCTCGTCAGTGCGCTCGCCGAGCAGGGCGGCCGCACGTTCCAGAACCGACCGCCGGGCGGCGGGCGGAAGGCCCGACCACTCCGCGAGGGCGCCGGCCGCGGCGTCCACCGCGAGGTTGACGTCCTCGACGGAGGCCGCGGCGACCCGGGCGATCGGTTCGCCGGTCAGGGCCTCGGCCGTCTCGTAGTAGCGGCCGTCCCTGGCCGCGACGTGCTCGCCCGCGATGAGGAGGTCGCTGGTCCGGACCGCGCCGGACGTGGGTGCCTCGGTCTCAGTGGCTGACATGTGGTTGCCTCATCTCCACGACAGCGGCTCACTGCCGCACGAACCCTGCATGTCGAACTCTCTTCGGCAGGCGACCGGTCCTGAACCCGCTTGTCCGTTCATCGAACAGTGGTGTGAGGACACGGCCGTCTGCCGTTCGGGGTGTCAGACCGGCGGCATGCGCTTGGCCTGGTGCATATGTGCCAGGCGCCAGCCCTCGGCGGTCTCCTCCCACACGCGCGTCACGGCCTCCTGCACCGGGAACGGCGGGAGGTTCTCGTCGAAGACGATGTGCATCTCCTGCAGACACGTCGTGATCGCGGTGTTGCCGCGCACGGTGATGCTGAGCTCCTCGGCCTTCGCGAAGACGTGGCGGCGGCGGGTCCAGGTGAAGTGGGCGAAGGTTTTGGCGTCGTCGATCTTCCCCACGGGGCCGTGGACCGCCTGGCTGTCGTCGAGCATGAGGGCGGTCATGGCCTCTTCGCCCTCGGTGAGTGCCACGAGCCAGGCGGCCTCCGCCTGCTCGATAGCCTGAACTTCCTTGCTGGTTGCGGTGGATGTCGTCGTCACAGGTCCAGCTCCAGAATCGGTGAGCGTGCTCGCGACGAGCACGTGGTGAACAGGCCGTCGGCGCGCTCACGGTCGGTCAGGATGTCGTCGCGGTGGTCGGGTTCTCCCGCGAGTACGCGCACGATGCACTCGCCGCAGATCCCCTGCTGGCAGGAGTAGGGGGCGTCGATGCCCTTGGCGAGCAGGACGTCGAGGACGCTCTCGCCCTCCTTGATCTCGTACTCGCCCCCGGTCTTGGCGAGCCGCACTGTGAACGCGCCGCTCTGTGTGTGCGCGTCGGCGTCCTGCGCGGGCGCGAAGCGCTCCTTGTGGATCGCGTCGGCGGGCCATCCCGCTGCCTGCGCGGAGGAGATCACGAAGTCCATGAAGCCTCCGGGCCCGCACACGTAGAGCGCCGTGTCGGGGGAGGCCGGGCCGAGGTCACCGACGCTGAACCGCTGGTCGTCCGGGCCGTCGTCGAAGTGCAGCCGTACGCGGGGGTTGCGTTCCAGCTCGTCGAGGAACGCCGCGTCCGCGCGACTGCGGGCGCAGTAGTGCAAGTGGTACTCGGCGCCCGTGGCCTGGAGCGCGTGCGCCATGGCCAACAGGGGGGTGATGCCGATTCCGCCCGCCACCAACAAATGGCGACGGGCCCGGTCCGAGACTCCGAACCTGTTGCGCGGACGCGAGATCCGCAGCCTGTCACCCGCACGGAGCCGGTGCATCGCGAGTGAGCCGCCGCGCGACGCCGTCTCGGCCAGCACGGCAAGCTGGTACCGGCTGCGGTCGTGCGGTGGTCCGCACAGCGAATACTGGCGGACCAGTCCCGCGACGGCGTCGCCGTCCAGGAGTACGTCGACATGGGCGCCGGCGGCGAACTCCGGGAGCTCGGCTCCGTCGGGACTGATCAGGTCGAGCACCACGATCCGCGCGGTCGCGTCGTGCCGGGCGATCACGATGGTGTCGAGCCATTCGTTACTCATGGTGCTCGCTCAGATTTCAGCCGTGACGTTGGCGCCGGTGTCGTCCGCAGGGCGTTTGCCGAGGGTGAAGATGCCGGAGTCGACATGGTCGATCTGGGACGGGTCGCGGACGATGTTGATCGGGTCGCGGCCGGCCTCGACATCGTCAGCCATCGTCAGAAGCATCCGGCGCAGCATGACGACGCCGCGGTCTTGGGTGGCGAGGGTTTCCTCGGAGTCCAGGGTGATAGCTCCCTGGGAGCCCTGCGCCTCGTTGTCACCGGGGAACTTCTGGCGCTCCTCGTCGGTCAGCTCGTGGTTCTGCTTGCCGTTCTGTGCGATGCCGATGACGAAGCGGACCATGCGCTCGGGATCGTTGCTGCGGATGGAGAAGAAGAGCCGGTGGCTGGTGTCGTCGGAGGGGACGACCCACAGCAACTGGTCGTGCCGTGCGTCGGGGGTCACCTTCACGAAGTCCGGCAGGCCGAAGACGTTGGGCAGGTGCTGCTCGACCGCGAAGCCGTACTCGGTGACCTCGCCGTCCTCACCTTCGATCTCGAACCGCTGGGTGTACTTCACGCCGTGGTCGGTGCGCTCGTAGGTCAGCCGCTCGGCGACGGTGGCCGGGTCGTAGAAGTTCTCGGGGAAGCCGAAGGTGCCGGTGCCCAGCATCTGGTAGCCGCTGTGCGTGGAGTGCAGCCAGGTGGTGTGCGACGGGTCGGCGGCGTTCTCGTAGATGTTGAGCCAGCTGAAGTCCGTCGGCATGCCGAGGACCGCCGCGTGCGGGACCGGCCAGCTGGCGAAGTACCTCTCGTCCTCCGCTGGGTCCTCCAGCGCGTCGTAGCGCGGGAGTTCGGGCTTGAGCTCGGGCGGGCCCATGTAGACGAAGACCAGGCCGTAGCGCTCCGTGACGGGGTACCAGGGCTGGCGGGCGGCGTCGCGCCTGCGCCCCAGGCCCGGCTCACAGGCCTGTTCGATGCAGCGGCCCTGGACGTCGAACTTCCAGCCGTGGTAGCAGCAACGGATGCCGTCGTCCTCCACGCGGCCGTAGAAGAGGCTGGCGCCGCGGTGGGTGCAGCGCTCGATCACGACGCCGGGATTGCCCTGACCGTCCCGGAAGACGACGAGGTCCTCGCCCAGCACGCGGGTCTTCTGCGGCAGCGCACGGGCGACGAGCGTCTCCGAGCTGGCGATGGGGTGCCAGTAGCGGCGCAGCGCCTCGCCCATGGGCGTACCGGGTCCCACCTCGCGCAGGCGGGCGTTGTATGACGGCTTCGGGCGGCCGTAAGCCGTGCCCGTGTCGATCTCTGAAGTGGTGGTCATCGTGCTGTCTCCCGTGCGGCTCGGGGCGCGGCCGGTGGCCCGGACAGGGCTGTGGGAGTCCCACCTGCGAGGGCACCGTCCCGTGCGACCCAAACTGATAAGTTGATTCACATTCGCATTTCGCGTCGCGAGGCGTCAAGAGGCAGTTCCGGTGCCGCCTTGATCGCGGTGACCGGAGCTGCCGGAGCGGATGCCGGCTCCGTATACGGTGGGTGGGTGACTACCGAACCGTCGCTCGATCTGCCCCAGCCACAGCAGGCGCGCAGTCGGCGGACACTGCAACGGATCCTGGACGCAGGTACCGCCCTCCTCGAGGAGGGCGGTACCGACGCGCTCACCATCGCGGCCGTCGCCTCTCGGGCGGGCGTCTCCGTGGGCAGTGTGTATCGGCGTTTCGGCGGCAAGGATCGTCTGGTCGCGGCTCTGCAGCACGCCATGATCGATCAGTTCCGCGCCGACATCCTTCGCAGATTCGCTCCGCTGCGCACCGATCCGGCCGCCCTGATCGCTTCGGCGGTGGCCGGGCTGACCGAGACCTTCGAGGCGCATACGCGTCTGATGCGTGTCTTCATCGCCGCGGCCACCAGTGATCCCGGAGTGGCTCGGGTGGGATCCGAGGCCAGCATCGATGCCAGCAAGGTCTTCCGGAGATTCCTGGAGCCGGTCGTGCCGATGATCGTCGCGCCGGACCCCGAGCGGCGCCTGGATGTCGCCTTCCGCCTGGTGTACGCGGCTTGCATGAACCGCGTGCTGCACGGTGAACACTTCGAGTCCGAACGCCCGCTGACGTGGCGTCAGCTCACCGACGAACTGGTCGACGCCGTCTGCCTGTACCTCCTCGGCACCTCGCCGCAGTGCGTCCGGCGGTAGCTCTCCGGATGTGAATGTGATTCTATCTTCATGTTCACCATCTGGCGGCGCCGCACCGGCCCGACCCATGGAAGACGGTCGGTCGACCGTTTGCTCGACTAGGTAAGGAACCGCTCCATGCGAGAGCCGCTCAGCTACGACATCGCACACGGCGCCGCACTCGCCGCTCTGGAAGCAGGAAGGGCCGAGGGGCACAAGGTGTGCGCTGTCGTGGTCAACCGAAGCGGCGTCACCAAGGTTCTGCTCAGCGACGACGGCGTCGGCCTCCTCGGTGTGGAGACCGCGCGACGCAAGGCGTACACCTCTGCCGTGAGCGGTATCCCCACCGCCCAGTTCGCGGCCTTCGCGGCGTCCCCGCAGATGCAGGTGGCCCCTCCCCACCTGGTCGACGCGAACCTTCTGCCGGTCGCCGGCGGTGTGCCGATCGTGACGGCCGACGGAGAGGTCATCGGCGCCATCGGGGTGGGTGGGGCGGACGACACCACCGACGACAGGATCGCGAACCGGGCTCGTGACTCCGTGGCGAAGATCGTCGCGTAAGCCCCTTCCAAGGGAGTCGTGGGGAACCGGGGCGTCGCCGGAGTATCACGCGGTCCCTGGTTCTGGGATCACCGCCCGGACGATCCCACGTGCGTGCCAGGGTGGTTCGCGGCGATGGGCGACGGCCGGTTCCGACGACCTCCACCGCACGCAGAGGATAGAGCTGGAGGTGGTGGCCCTCCGATGAAGCTGCACGAGCTCCTCGCCAGGCACGGCGGCACGGACCTGGGTATGTGCCCGTTCTGCCAGTGAGTTGAGGTGCTCCGCGGCGTCTTCGAAGACGGCTTCGACGAGTTCCTCGCGGTTGGCGAAGCGGCGGTAGGCAGTGCCGACACTGCCCCCGCGTGACGGGCGATGGCGTCGATCGTGACATCGAGTCCTCGTTCGGCGAAGACCTCCCGGGCGGCGAGGATGCGTTGCCGGTTGCGCTCCGCGTCGGCCCGCAGAGGGCCCGATACCGCACCGACGTGGTGCGCGAGCGGGCCCTGGAGACCACCGCGAGCCAAGAGCCCCCTTGCTCGCCAGCATGGCATGGACATTGCGGCACGAAGCCGGCGTCGGTGAAGCCCCGCCGTGTTCTGGACGGCGGCGCAAGCTGATGAGCCGATGGCGGAGCCGCTGCCGGACGGCAACCATCGTTGCGTTGCCGGCGCAGAGCCGGTATGGGTGCTTCCGGTCGGTTACGTGGTCGAGTCGGGGTGGATGAGGTGCTCGGCCCAGATGGTCTTCCCCGCAGAGGTGTAACGGGTTCCCCACCGTTCGCTGAGTTGGGCGACGAGCAGCAGCCCGCGCCCTCCTTCGTCGGTCAGGCGGGCGCGGCGCAGATGCGGGCTGATGGTGCTGCCGTCGGACACCTCGCAGGTGAGGGTCTGATCCCTGATCAGGCGCAGACGGATCGGGCCGGTGGCATGGCGGATGGCGTTGGTGACGAGTTCGCTGACGACGAGTTCCGTGATGAACGCGGCGTCCTCCAGCCCCCACTCGGTGAGGCGGTCGCGGGTCCGTCGGCGTGCCTCTGCCACGATCGCCGGATCGCTGGGCAGTTCCCAGGAGGCCAGGCTTTCCTGACCAAGGCCCTTGGCGCGCATCAGGAGCAGCGCGAAGTCGTCTGTGGCAGGGGATGGGCGCAGAGTGTCCAGGACGGAGTCACAGAGGGCTGAGAGCGAGGGCGCGGGCCGGACCAGTGCTTGACGCAGGGCGAGAATCCCCTTGTCGATGTCCTGGTCGCGGTTCGCGTACAGGCCGTCGGTGAACAGCGCCAGTACGGCGCCCTCCGGAATAGGCAATTCGAGGGCTTCGAAGGGCAGACTGCCCAGCCCAAGGGGAGGGCCTGCGGGCAGGTCGACGACCTGCGTGGTGCCGTTCGGCCCGACGAGGATCGGAGCCGGGTGCCCTGCCCGGGCGAGGGCGCACGTTCTGGAGACCGGGTTGTAGACGGCGTAGAGACAGGTGGCGCCGATGTCACCCGGGATGTCGAAGCCCTCGTTCTCCGTGGAGGCGGAGTGGGTCACTATGTCGTCGAGGTGGGTGAGCAGTTCGTCAGGAGACAGGTCGATGTCGGCAAGTGTGCGCACCGCCATGCGAAGGCGGCCCATGGTGGCGGAGGCGCCGATACCGTGCCCCACTACGTCCCCGACGACAAGCCCGACGCGTGCCCCTGGCAGGGGTATCACGTCGAACCAGTCGCCGCCGGCCCCCGCACCGCCTCGCGCCGGGGCATAGCGTGCCGCTGTCTCCACGGTCGGATGGACCGTGGGCCTGGGAGAGAGCAAGGAGCGCTGGAATGCCAGCGCGATGCCGCGTTCGTGGGTGAAGCGACGAGCATTGTCCAGGCACACGGCGGCTCTGGCCACGAGATCTTCGGTGATGATCAGGTCCTCGGGACCGAACGGCTCGGGTGACGTCGCGTAGCGAAGGAGAAGGGCGGTTCCCAGAACCACGCCGTGGGCCATGATGGGCAGTGCCATGAGGGAGTGCGCCCCGAACGTGTCGGCATGGGGCGCGTGAACGGGGTCCTCCTTCAGCCATCGGATGACGTCGGGATCCGTGAGAAGGCGCAGCTCCGCTGTGCCACCGGCCAGGCAGCGGGCGAGGGGAGACGAGGGCGGAGGCGTGTGCACCTCGTCGGGATCGAGCACGGCGCCGGACGGGAGCGGGCGGGAGCAACGCTGGGCCGCGCGGCGTAGTTTCGCGGAGTCGGCTGTATGTCCTTGGGGAGGCAGGTCACCGTGGAGAACGACGTCGTGAAGGTCGATGCCGATGAAGTCCGCGAAGCGGGGAACCACGATGTCCGCGAGTTCCTGTGCGGTGCCTTCCAGGTCGAGGGTCATGCCGATGCGGGTCCTGGCCTCGGTCACCAGGGCGAGCCGCTGGCGATTGTTGTACTGGGCGGAGTAGTCCTCCGCGGCCAGACACACCGCATGAACTCTGCCGTCCGCGTCCTTCAACGGAAAGATGTCCACAGCCCAGGCATGAGCTCTGCTCTCCTGCGGTAGCGCCACGACGTGCTCGGTGTATTCGGGCAGGCCGGTCTTGCCCACATGAAGGATCCGCCTCTCCACCTCCGCGAAGGCGGCCCCATGAAGGAACTCGGTGGCACGTCGGCCCCGGATACGGTGATCCGGAAAGCCGGCCACCAGCGCGGCTGCTTCATTCGCCCTGACCGCTCGCGCGTCGAGATCGTAGATCGCGAGGACTCGGGGGTGCTGCTGGAATGCCCACTCGATCAGCGTGATGTCCGTCGGCGTTTCCCCCTCCGGCTCCTCCGCCTGCTCGTCCGGCAGAGCGGCCACAAGGCAGGCCGCCCCTTGCTGTGTGTCCAGGAGCGGGACCATGCGGAGCCGGACGTCCAGGAGGTGTCCGTCACGGTGTCGCAGCCTTCGGCCGTCAGGGGACAGGAGATCGGCCAGGGGTCTGCCGATGATCTCCTCCGGAACGTGCCCGAGGAGCTCCCGTGCCGCGCGGCTCCAGTACGCCACACGTCCGTCGTTGTCACCCACTGCGATGGTGAGGAAGGTGCTGAGGCGTGCCTCGCTCCCGAGACGCGTGCGTCGGTCGGACGGTTCGTCGCAGCAGTCCATGGTGGCGTTCCGATCGTTGCCCTGCGGAAAGGCACTATCCACCATCGTCCGACCGGTGACGAACCGCAAACTCGCTTCGGCTTGATCCCTGGCGCTCAGCCCGATCCCGCGCTGTTGCGCAGGTGCTGCCCCCTGGCCCGGAACTCGGCGACCGTCTCGCCATTGCGGCGGACCGTGACATCGCAGATCACCGCACGTCCCAGAGCGACGCGGGTGACCGCCTCGGCCTCCAGTTCGTCACCGAGGAACGCCGGGCGGAGAAAGGCGATGTCGGCGTCGACGGTGACGACTGTGTCAGCGCCGAGACTGTTGACCGCGCAGGCGAAGGCGGTGTCCGCGAGGGAGAACACCAGTCCGCCATGTGCGATCGAGTGCCCGTTGACCATGTCGGGTCCGATCCGCATCCGCGCTGCCGCCGAACCGTTCCCGGCGTGCACCACCTCGATGCCCAGCAGGGCGGAGGCCCGGTCCGTCGTGAGCATCGCGCGTATCTTCTCGGGCAGCGTGGGGACCGTGCCCGCGTCGGGGGAGGGGAGGACACCGTCGCCCAGGTGGGATTCCGCCGTCACGTCCCTGCCACCTTCGCCGACGTGCCCGGGATGTACAGGTCGTCGGCCGTGACCGGTGGGTCGGGCATCATGCCGACCTCGCCGCGCAGGGTGAGAATGCGCTCCAGCCCGGCCCGGGAGGGCACCAGCGAGACGGGCCGGGTCCGCAGGTAGGTCGCCGCGGCCGCTTCGGTGCACCCTGAGCGGATCAGGGTCCGGGCGACCTGGTCGTCGGGGGTCCGCCGCAGCCAGCGCAGCGCCTGGTCCAGAGCGTCGACGTATCGGACGCGCGCTGGGTCGTCCGCCACGGCCGCCGGTACGACGACACCCTGTCCCGGGTAGTCGGGAAGGACGTCCTCGCCCCTGATGAGCGAGGTGAATCCCTCGTCCCGGGCATGCTCGTCGAGCGGCGGTCCGAGCAGGGTCGCGTCGATGGTCCCGTCGCTCAGCGCGGCCCACCGCTCGCGCACCCCGCCCACCGGGACCAGGGTGTAGTCGACCGGGGCGAGACCGTGGGCGCCCAGCAGATGCCGCAGTATGACGGAGAAGCCGTTGTCGACCGCGTCGACGCCGACCTTCGCCCCGCGCAACTCCTCGACGCAAGTGCGGGAACCATGGGCGACCAGCCGCAGAGCGGTGGTGCTCTCGATCTGGGCGACGAGCCGCAGATCGGCTCCCCCAGTGTTCCAGACGACCAGGTTGTCGATCGCGGTGATGCCTATGTCGGCCTCGCCTGCGCACAACTGGTGCCGTTGCTGGGCCGACGATGTGGTCGTCAGCGTCTCGACCGTGAGGCCGGCCTCGTCGAAACAGCCCAGCTCTTCGGCCAGCAGACACAACAGGGGCAGTACGAACACCGACTGCCGAAGGCGAAACGCCATTGGAGTGCTCCTCTCCACGCAGCCACACCCTAGGCGTTGCGAAACGGAGCGTCTAGGATGTGGTTCGTATCGGTATGCGCCTCGCCCGTGTCTGCCAGGATTTTCGGCAGGGAGAGGGGGATGGGAAGGTATCGTTCGCCACCCTTAACTATACGAGACGAGTCGTTTAGCATGTGCGGGCACGGCGGCTAGGTGACGCGCTCGGCACCCGCTTGGAACCTCTTCACAACGGAAGGAGCGGCGCACATGACTCTTCTCCTCGACGACGCGGCCGTTCAGTCGACGTTCGACTGGAAGCTCGCCATCACGGCCCTGCGCGAGGCGTATGCGGCCGCCGACGACGAGGCCCGCTTCCCGACCCGGATCATCGCCCGAGGCGGCGGCAACTGGGTCCGGACTCTGAGCGGAGTGTCCGGCGACAGCGGGCTGATGGGCACCAAGGTGATCGCCGGCGCCATGGGCCCACGCCAGTTCTCCTACCTGATCTCGCTGTTCGACCAGTCGTCCGCCGAGTTGGTCGCCCTCCTCGACGGCAATTCGATCACCGGCTATCGGACGGCGGCCACCTCGGCGCTCGCGGCCGCGGCGCTCGCGGTGCCCGGCTCCTTGGACGTCTGCGTCATCGGCTCCGGGTTCGAGGCCAAGAAGCACGTACGCGCCCTGGCGGCCGTGCGCGATCTCAAGTCCGTGCGCGTCCATAGCCCCCGGGCCGAGAGCCGCGCCCGGTTCGCCGGTGAACTCGGCGATCTCGGCACCGTGATCGTGCCCGCCGAGTCTCCTCAGGCCGCGATCGCCGGCGCCTCGCTGGTGATCTGCGCGGCACGTTCCTACGACGAGACCCCGATCCTGCTCGGTGAATGGCTGGAGCCGGGCATGACGGTGGTCTCCATCGGATCGACGGTCCGTGAACAGCGCGAGGTCGACGCCGAGGTGATCAGGCGCGCGGACGTCGTCGTCGCCGATGTCGTCGAGGAGGTCCTCCACGACACCGGTGACCTGATCGCGGCGCGTGAGGCGGGCATCGACATCAGCGACCGGATCACCTCCCTGGCCGGCCTTGTCGGCGGAATCGTTCCGGGCCGCACCGGTGACCGGCAGATCGTCCTGTACAAGTCCGTCGGCTCGGCCGTCCAGGACCTCGCGGTCGCCGCGATGTGTGCCCGCCGCGCCCGGGAATCGGGGCTCGGCATCGAGCTGCCCATCCGTATCCAGCCCGTTCACAAGTGAGTGACGAGAGACGAGACATGACCATCACCAGCGATGCCCGCGTTCTTCAGGACCCGGCGCTTCTCCGTACGGCCGCATATGTCGACGGACAGTGGATCGACCAGGGCGACTCCGGTCGCTTCGGCGTCCACAACCCCGCGACCGGCGAGGAACTCGCCGAACTGCCCTCGCTGAGCCGCGCCCAGGTCTCCGGGGCGATCGACGCCGCGGGCCGAGCGCTCCCCGGCTGGCGGGCCCTGTCGGGCAAGCAGCGGTCCCTGGTGCTGCGCGGCTGGTTCGACCTCGTCACCGAACACACCGAGGACCTCGCCCGGCTCATCACCCTGGAAGAGGGCAAGCCGCTGGCGGAGGCACGCGGCGAGATGGCCTACGCGGCCTCCTTCATCGAGTGGTTCGCGGAGGAGGCCAAGCGGATCCGCGGCGACATATTCGCCGCCCCCGACCCCTCACGCCGGGTCCTGGTCCTCAAAGAGCCCGTCGGTGTCTGTGCCGCCATCACGCCGTGGAACTTCCCGGCGGCGATGATCACCCGCAAGGCGGCTCCGGCGCTCGCGGCGGGCTGCACGATGGTCGTCAAGCCGGCCGAGCAGACCCCGCTCACCGCCCTGGCGCTCGCCGAGCTGGCCGAGCGGGCCGGGGTCCCGGCGGGAGTGTTCAACGTCGTCGTCGGCAAGGCCCGCGAGATCGGCCCCGAGCTTACGGGCAACGCGATGGTGCGCAAGGTGACCTTCACCGGTTCGACCGAGGTGGGCCGCCTGCTGATCGCCCAGTCCGCCGAGACGGTGAAGAAGGTCTCGATGGAACTCGGCGGCAACGCTCCCGTCCTGGTCTTCGACGACGCCGACCTCGAGGTCGCCGTGACGGGCGTGCTCGCGGCCAAGTACCGCAACACCGGTCAGGCCTGCATCAGCGCCAACCGGGTCTACGTACAGTCCGGCATCTACGACCGCTTCGCCGAGGAACTGGCGAAGCGCGTCGGCGAGATGTCCGTCGGGGACGGTTTCGAGCCCGGTGTCCTGCAGGGCCCCCTCATCGACGAAGCGGCCGTCGCCAAGGTGGAGGAACATGTCGCCGACGCGACCAGCCGGGGTGCACGGGTGATCTGCGGCGGGGCGCGGCACGAGCGGGGCGGGCTCTACTTCCAGCCGACGGTTCTCGCCGACGTCCTACCGGGCATGGTGATCACCCGGGAGGAGACCTTCGGCCCGGTCACGCCGCTGATCCGGTTCACCGGCGAGGCCGACGCCGTGTCCATGGCCAACGACACCGAATTCGGACTCGCCGCCTACCTCTACAGCCGGGACGCGGAGCGCGTCTGGCGTGTGGCGGCCGCGATCGAGGCCGGGATGATCGGTGTGAACTCGGGACTGATCTCGAACGAGGTGGCACCGTTCGGTGGCATCAAGCAGTCGGGCATCGGCCGTGAGGGCTCCGTCTACGGCATCGACGAGTACCTGGAGATGAAGTACCTGTCCTGGGAAGGCGCCGGCCCCGTGTGAGCCGCCCGCACCCCCGCAGGCGACCCTTGACACCCGAAAGGAATTGCACCATGCCCGCATACAGCCGTGCAGAAGCCCGCGAGTGGGCTCGCGAGAAGCTCGTCGGCGCCGTCAACTGCACCATCCCGTCCTTCACGAACGACCTGCTCGGCATCAACGAGCAGGCCGTCCGGCATGACATCCGGCTGGCCAAGGAACACGGATTCATCGGCACGCTCGGCGTCTCGGAGATCAGCATCACCCTGCCGGAGTACCTGGACTTCCTCCGCATCTCCAAGGACGAGGCCGGCGCCGACTTCCACATCGTCCACCACGCCAGCTGGAACAACCTCGAGCAGAACCTGGAGGCGGTGCGCGGCGCCGAAGAGGCCGGCGCCGACCTCGTGCTGCTGGCGTACCCGCCGAACTTCTACCCCGAGTCCGAGCAGGAGGTGTACGACTACACCAAGGCCATCTGCGACGCCACCGGCCTCGGCATCATCCTGTTCCCGATGACCATCTGGAACTTCTCCTCCCGGATCCACCCGTCCGACATCCCCACCCGGCTGATCCGTCGCCTCATCGACGACATCCCCAACCTGGCGGTGATCAAGGCCGAGGGGGGCTATCCGAACATCCAGAGCGCCGTTGAGTGCAACCGGCTCTTCGGTGACGAGGTCGTCATCTCCGTACCCATCGAAGCCGATCTGATCCCGCTGTCGCAGGTCATGCCCATCCAGCTCTCGGCCACCAGCGACCACGAGTACTACGGCCCGATGATTCCCCGTGTGATGGAGCTGCTGCGCGAGGGCAAGCACGACGACGCCACGCAGATCTTCTGGCAGCTGCACCCGGCACGCAAGACCAAGGCGAGCCTCTTCCAGGGCCTGCACGGCGGGTCCGTCCTCAACCGGATGGCCTGGAAGTTCCAGGGTTGGCTCCAGGGCTACAACGGTGGCCCCCTGCGCCAGCCCACGATGCGTCTGCAGGACGGCCAGATGGCGGCGCTGCGCAAGGGGCTGGTGGACTCCGGCCTCGAGCCGAGCATGGATCCGTTCCGGGAGTTCTTCATCGGCCGGAACCCCGCCTGACGCTCGCACGAACGCCTCGGCCCAGGACACCAAGGTGTCCTGGGCCGAGGCGTTCACCATGTCAGGTCTCCTGCATGTCAGGTGTTCCACCCGGATCAGTGCGACAGGGGCGGGCCTGAGCGCCACGCGTAGTGCGGCGTCATCCGGTTGATCCGCCAGCCCTCGGGGGTCCGGCGCAGCTCGGCCTCGTACCGGCCGCCGACCACGGTGTGTGTGGCGCCGTCCTGAGGATCGCGTACGTGGGTGCCGATGCATGACGCCGAGACATGGGCGACATCGCCGTCCAGTTCGACCCGTGGCAGTCCGACGTGGTGGTGCGTCCCGTGGTAGACGGACAGGTCGGCCCGCATACGGGCCGCGATGGCGTGCGGGCCGCGGATCATGTCCTGCCCGAAGGCGAGAACGCCGTCGGGCAGGAAGAGCGCCGCGGCCCCGAGCCATGTCCTGTGGTCCAGGGCCTGCGTGTAGCGGGCCAGGACGGCGGCGACCTCGTGCTCGGCACAGGCCGCCGATGATTCCTTCGGCTTCATGAGCGGACACTCCCTCGTGGTGCCGGTCAGACGCGTTCGTTGAGCCGGCGCTGTCGGCCGTAGGCGGTGACGACGAGCAGCAGAGCGAGGCCGTAGAGGATGCGGTTGTCGCCCTCCTCGAAGCCCTGGCCGGCGAGGATAGTCGTCAGTTCCGTCAGCAGCAGCGCGCCGAGCACGGTGCGGGTGTAGCTGCCGCGCGCCGTGCCGATCATCGTGCCGCCGACCACGACGGCGGCGATGCCGGAGAAGAGATAGGGATCGCCCGAGTTCGGCGTCGCACCGCTCGCGAAGCCCGCGACGAGCATGCCGACGACACCGGCGAGGGCGCCCGCGAACGCGAAGACGAGGACCCGGACCCGCCCGACGTCGATCATCATGAGCGCCGCGGCGCGAGGGTTGGCCCCCGTGGCGTAGAGCTGCCGGCCGATCCGGGTACGCGCCAGCACGATCCCCAGCACGACGGAGACCACGGCCCAGATCACGACGACGGGCGGCACCTGTAGCCCGAGGGTCGATCCGGCGACGGAGGTCCACTCCGACAGCACGGCGGGCGGCGGATCGACGATCTTGCCGTCGGTGAGGATGAGGATCCCGCTGGTCAGGATCGAGTACATGCCCAGCGTCACGACGAGCGGCTGGACGCCGAAGCGCTGGCACACCCAGCCGCTCGCCGCACCGGCGAGACCGGTCACGGCGATGACCACGACGGTGGTCGCGGTCAGTGACCAGTGGTGCTTTCCCGCCAGCTGGGCGGCGGCGACCGCACCGACGGAGAGGTAGCCGGCCACCGCGAGGTCCAACCCGCCGACGAGGACGACGAGCGTCTGTCCGACCGAGGCGAGGCCCAGCAGGCTCGCCAGGACGAGCATCGACATGACCGCCGAATGCCCGGTGAATCCCGGCACACCGACCGCGCCCCAGGCGAACACCGCGAGAACGGCGACCATCTGGATCAACGGAATCCGCTGCTGAGTCGCGGCGAACGCGTGCCCCAGCGCCCGGGCGCCCCGTACGCCGTCCGCCACGGGCCGCTCCTGTGTGACGGGGCCCGACACACCGCTGGTGCTGGTCATGCGAGCACCTCCTTCTTCTTGCCGCGGGCGAGCGTCGCGCCCAGGATCACGCCGAGCACGAGCAGCACCCCGTATGCCAACTGCACGTAGTTCGACGAGGCGCCGGTCGCGGAGAGCAGTTCCTGCAGCAGGAAGATCCCGCATGCGCCCAGGAACGAGCCCAGAACTCCTCCGGTGCCGCCTGCGAGCGAGGTGCCGCCCAGTGACACCGCGGCGAGCGCGACGAGTGCGTAGGTCGTGCCGAGCGAGGAGTCGGAGGACTGGATGAGCGCCGTCAGCGCGATACCGCCGATCGAGGCGAACAGGCCCGCGATGGCGTAGGTCCCGATGCGTACGGCGGTCACGTTCACGCCGGCCGAGAAGGAGGCCGCGTCGTCTCCGCCGACCGCGTACAAATTGCGTACGAAGGCGGTGCGCCGCAGGCCGAGCCACAGCACCGCGGGAGCGGCCATGGTCAGCAGGGCGCCCGGGAACCAGCCTCCCATCAGCCCGGCGAGGTCAGTGGTCCAGCTGCGCCCGGTGTCCCGCGGCGTCGCGGCGATCTTCAGTGCGGCGCCTGTCAGGACGAACAGTGAGCCGAGCGTCGTGATGACCGGATCGAGCCTGACGATCGCCACCAGGACGCCGTTGACCGCACCGACCCCGACGCCGAGCAGCAGGAGCAGCGGGATCGACACGAGCGGCCCGCCGAGCCCGTGCGGCAGCAGGACGGAGACGAGGACGCAGTTGACGAGCGTCGCCAGCGGACCGACGGAGAGGTCGACCCCGCCGCCGCCCAGGACCGGCGGTGTCGACGCCATGCCGAGGATCGCGAACGGCGCGAGGGTGCCGAGCAGCGCCGGCCACTGTGCGGGGGCGAGGAACGAGGGCCTGACCACGGCGTTCGCGATGACGAGTGCCACGACGAGCACGAGGACGAAGGCGTACGGCCGGGCGCGGAGCACGGCGAGGTGTCTATGCATCGGTGTGGTCCTTGTGGCCGAAGTAGGCGCCGACGAGCGCCGATCTGCTGAGGGAGGAGCGGGGGATCTCGGCGACCACGGCCGACTCGCGGAAGACGACGACACGGTCCATGAGTTCGAGCAGTTCGTCGACCTCACTGGAGAGCATCACGACGGCGAGACCTTCGGCGCACAGGCCCCGCAGTACGGCATAGAGGTCGCGCTTGGCCTTGAGATCCACGCCGCGGGTCGGGTCGTTGAGCAGCAGCACCGCGGGATCGGAGGCGAGCCATCTGGCGATGACGACCTTCTGCTGGTTGCCGCCGCTCAGTGTGGAGATCGCGTCGCCGTGCGAACGCATCGCCAGCCGCAGCCGCCGGGCGTGGCTGCGCAGGCGGGCGAGTGTGCGCGTGGGCCGGACCAGGCCGCCCCACGTGTCCCGGCGCAGGGTGGGCAGGGCGAAGTTCTCCCGGATGGAGAGGTGTTCGAGCAGCGCCTCCCCGCGCCGCTCGCGCGGTACGTAGACGATGCCGTTCTTGTAGGCGTGCACCGGGCCCGTGACCCGACGCCTTGTCTCGTCCTGGACGCGGCTGACCGTTCCGGACGGAGCCGGGATGCCGCGCAGGGCGTGCAGGAAGTGGTCCTGGCCCTGGCCTTCGAGGCCGACGAGCCCGACGAGTTCGCCCGCGCGAACGGCCAGGTCGACGGGTGCCGCGGTGGGTGTGAGCCGGACCTGCTCGGCTTCGAGCACGACGGGGCCGAATTCCCTGGCGGCTTCGGCTTCGGCTTCGGCCTCGGCGCCCGCCTCACGCACCTCACCGCCGGTCATGTGACCGATGAGGTCGGGGATGGACGACTGCGCCACCGGTATCCGCTCGGCGACCGTCGTGCCGGACCTGAACACCGTGATCACGTCGGTGATCTTGAAGATCTCGTCCATGCGGTGCGAAATGAACAGCACGCTGGTGCCGGTGGCGGTCAGCTCACGGACCACCTCGAACAGGCGGTCGCGGGAGTCGAGGTCGAGGGCCGATGTGGACTCGTCGAGGATCAGCACCCGAGGGTCTGTGACGAGTGCCCGGGCGATGCAGCACAACTGGCGCTGGGACAGCGACAGTTCGGCCGCGGGTACGTCGAGGTCGATCGGGGTGACCGCGAGCCGGCGGAGGATCTCCTCGGCGCCTCGGCGCCGCTCCGCCTTCGGCACGGTCTGCCGGATCACGCCGTCGGTGCCGAGCCAGATGTTGTCGAGGACGGAGCGGCTCGCCACGGTCAGCACCTCCTGGAACACCGTGGCGATGCCGAGGTCCCTTGCGCGCCGGGGCGAGGTGATCCGGCCGATCGGCGTGCCGTCGACGGCGAGGGTGCCACCGTCCATGGTGTGCACTCCCGAAAGGATCTTGACGAGGGTGCTCTTGCCGCTGCCGTTCTCGCCGATCACGGTGTGCACCTCGCCGGGCGCCAGACGCAGCGTGCCGGAGGCGAGGGCCTGGGTCGCGCCGAACGACTTGGTGATCCCGGTCGCCTCGACCCGCATCGTCTCGGGCTCCGACGTTGGCCGCGCGCTCACCTGCCTTCCGGCCTGCGCCGCGCGGGGGGCGCCTGCCGTCGTCATCGCGCGCTCTTCGGGAAGAAGTTCGCGAGGTAGGAGTCGGGCATCCAGGCGTCGTCGGGGTTCGCCGCCTCCCCGGTGCTCGTGGTGGTCCAGCCCTTCTGGTAGATCTTGCCGAGGGTGTCGTTCGTGATGTAGTCGGGCTGGGTGATGATCTGGTTCACCTTCGGCCCCTGCCCGGCGAGGATCTTCAGGGCGACCTTCGCGATGCTGGCGCCGATCGCGTTGTTGGGCGTTCCGGTGCCGAACTCCTGGTAGCTCGACATGTTCGTGTGGGCGTAGGCGATCGTGCCTCGGGTCGAGCCGACGTCGGCGAGCGGCGGGACCTTCTTGCCGAGCTGCTGGAAGGCGTTGATGACACCGAGGCCCATGTTGCCGGACTGCAGGACGCCGTTCACGCCCGCTGGGTGGGTCGAGAGGAACTGCAGCACGGCAGCCTTGGTCGTCGCGTTGACGTATCCGCCGGTCACCTCACCGGCGACCTTGATGTCCGGGCACAGGGCGAGGACGGCCTTGTAACCGGCCGTGGCGTCCGCGTCCTGCTGGACGCCGGGGATGCCGTGCACCAGCAGAACCGATCCCTTGCCTCCCATGGCCTGGACGACCTTGGCCGCCGTAGTGGCCGCCTGCAGCCAGTTGTTCAGCCCCACGCTCACCGCGGACGCCGACGGTGTGGTGGTCCATCCGGAGACGACCGGGATACCTGCCTCGGCGGCCGCGTCGATGACCTGGGCCGAGGGGCCGGGAGCGATGGGCTGCGCGATGATCAGGTCGGGCTTGTCGGCGATGAGCTGGTTGAGCTGCTGCAGCTGACCCGGCACATCGGCCGGGGAGGTCGGCGCGAGCACCTTGGTGATCGTGACCTTCCCACCGGCCGTGAGGGTCTTCTTGACCCCGGCGAGGGTCTCGGCCTGGAAGGTGTTGATCGGTGGCGGCCAGGAGATCGCGACCTTGTACGGTCCGGCATGCGCCGGCTTCCACTTCGTCCAGGCGGAGGCCTCGACCGGCTGGGTGAAACCGTTGTAGTTCGCCGCGACCGCGCCTCCGAGCGAGGAGAGGACGCCGGAGCCGTCCTTCGGGGGCTGGTGCGGTATGGATCCGCACTTGCCGGGGGCGACGCTCCTGGGTGCCTCGGCGCCCGCGGAACTCGTGGAGTTCGAGCCGGCGCAGGCCGCGAGTGAGGTCATGGCGGTGGCGAGTGCGGCGAGGGCCAGAACGCGTCGCTTGACGCGTCTACGGGGAGTGACCATTGCGTTCTTCCATTCTTGTCGCTCAGACATCGGTCGGTGCGCGGCGCCTGAACGGCGGACTGAAGCGACCGGGGGACGGCGTCTGGTATCCAACTGGTCGCCGCGAGCGGCTTGGCTCGCGACGTGCGGAGGCGGCCTGGTGACTAGCTGAGGCGCTCCAGGACGAGGGCCATGCCCTGGCCGCCGCCGACGCACATGGTCTCCACTCCGAGGTGTGCGTCGAGCGTTCGGAGACCGTTGAGGAGGGTCGTCATGATGCGGGCTCCGGTCATGCCGAAGGGGTGACCGAGGGCGATCGCTCCTCCGTGCACGTTGAGCCTCTCGAAGGGAATGCCGAGCTCCCGGGCGGAGGCGATGACCTGCACGGCGAACGCCTCGTTCATCTCGAACAGGTCGATGTCGCTGATCCGGAGGCCGGCGCGCGCCAGAGCCTGCCGGGTGGCGTCGACAGGTCCCAGGCCCATGATCTCGGGGGACAGGCCCGACACGCCTGTGGCCACGATGCGGGCGAGCGGCGTGACCCCGAGTGCGCGGGCCCGGGTGTCGCTCATGACGACCACCGCGGCGGCGCCGTCGTTGAGCGGGCAGGCGTTGCCCGCGGTGACCGTGCCCGCGGGCCGGAACGCCGGCCGCAACCCGGCGAGTGCCTCATAGGTGGTGTCCGGGCGCGGACTGTCGTCGGCGACCGCGACGGTGCCGTCCGGCAGCGTGACGGGGGTGATCTCGCGGGCGTAGAAACCGGCGCCGACCGCTTTGCCGGTGAGTTGCTGGCTGCGCAGGGCGAACTCGTCCTGTTCCTGGCGGCTGATCCCGCGGAGCGTGGCGACGTTCTCCGCGGTCTGCCCCATGCTCGCGTAGATGTCGGGCAGCAGCCCCTCCGTACGCGGATCGCTCCACGGTCGATGGGTGCGCGCCAGTTCGTCGGTGCGTGCCCGGGCCGGGGCGAACAGCGGGTTCGTCGTGTCCTCGGGATCGGTGCCCGCCGACGTGAACTGGCGGTACCTGGAGACGCACTCGACGCCCGCGCTGACGAAGACGTCTCCCTCGCCGGCCCTGATGGCGTGCAGGGCCATCCTGGTGGTCTGCAGTGAGGAGGAGCAGAACCGGTTGACGGTGGTGCCCGGAACCATGTCCAGACCGAGCTGGACGGCGACTCTCCTGGCGATGTTGCCACCGTGCTCTCCCTGTGGGTCCGCGCAGCCGAGGTGGAGATCGTCGATCAGCGCGGGGTCGAGTTCGGGCACCTGCTCCAGGGCGGCACGGACGGCGGCAACTGCCAGGTCGTCGGGGCGCATGTCCTTCAACGACCCCTTGAAAGCGCGTCCGATGGGAGTGCGCGCGGCAGCGACGACAACGGCCTCAGGCATGTGGATGGGCCCTTTCGCGGCGGATGGAGGGTATGCACGGGCGACTCGGGACGCCCTGTCGCGTCGGACCGCCGAGCGTGTGCTGGAAATACGGACACAGGCGGAGACGAGGACCACTAACTAAACGGTCCGTTTCGCGTCGACCATAGCTCCGAAAAGCGACCATCGGAAGCCCTCGCGCATCCGGCTGTTGTAACGCTGTAGTGCGATGCCCGACATGCTGTGGTCATCTTTCCTGTTGCCTCCACGAGTACTAGACGTTTCGTTTCGAACGTCTTACCGTGAGCGAGGCTCCGGCAGAGAGGAGCATCCTGATGACGGCGTACCCTCGCCGTACGCACGGCTCAGGCCCCGCGGCCGACGGCCCGGTCGCCTCGAGTGCTCGGCACACCGCCCCCCTGGAGCCGTGCTGTCGCAGGGCCCGGCACCCTCAGTCCCCGAGCGACGCGTTCCGTCCCGCAGGCACGGAGTTCACACATCCTTGGAGTTCACATGCCTAACGACTGTGAAGTCATCGTCGTCGGCGGCGGTCCCGTCGGAGTGCTCGCACTTGCACTGCTGGGCCATGCCGGGATTCGCGCCGTCGGAGTCGAGCGCGAGCCCGAGATGTGGTCGCAGGCACGGGCCGTTCACTTCGACGGGGAGACGATGCGCTCGCTGCAGGCCATCGGCCTGGCAGAGGACGTCGCCGCCCGGTCCAAGCCGATGCGCGCCTTCCGGATGGAGAACGAGGCCGGCGAGACCCTCTTCACCAGGCCCACCGGCCAGTTGGGCTCCCAGGCCTGGCACGACGAGGTCCTGTTCCACCAGCCGGAGATCGACTCTCTTCTGCGTGCGGAGGTCGCTCGGCTGCCCGGTGTCGAACTGCGCTGCGGCGTCACCCTCACGGAGATTGAAGAGGACGACGCCGGTGTCCGCTGTCACGTCCGGACGCGGGACGGTGTCGACGAGATCCTCACCGCCAGATGGGTCATCGCCTGCGACGGTGCCCAGTCGACCGTCCGACGTGCTCTCGGCGTGGCCTGCGAGAACCTCGGCACCGACGACCCGTGGCTGGTCGTCGACGGACGTCTGAGGGGTGACGCCCCGATCGAGGGGGACATGGTCTTCCTCGGGCGCCACACGCGTCCCGCCCTGTGGGTCAACCTCCCCCGTGACCACGTGCGCATGGAGTTCAAGCTGATGCCCGGCGACGACCGCGAGGAGATCGTCACCGACGGGGCCATCGCCCGGATCAGCCGAGGCGTCCTCACCCCGGAGACGTTCACACCCGAGCGCAAGGCTGTCTACACGTTCCGCGCGCGGGTGGCCACCAGCTGGCGTGTCGGGAACGTGTTTCTCGCCGGGGACGCCGCCCACCAGGCACCGCCGTTGTTCGGCCAGGGCCTCTGCGCGGGCCTTCGTGACGTGACCAACCTGGTGTGGAAGCTGCGGCTGGTGGCACTCGGCAAGGCGTCCGCCGACCTTCTCGACACCTACGAGTCCGAGCGCAGACCGCACGCCCGGTACTGGGTCGAGAAGGCCGCCACCATGGCGCACCTCGTCCAGGCCACCGATCCCGTCATCGCGGCCCAGCGGGATGCCTTCGTCCGTGTCAACCCTGCCGCCTCCCACCCCGAGAGGCCTGCCCTCGGGCCGGGAGCACACCTCGGCACGGATCCCTGCGCGGGCCATCTGTCCGTGCAACCGGTCCTGCGTGACGGGCGTCGTCTGGACGAACTGGTCGGCAGACGCTTCCTGCTCGCGGCGGACCCCGGTCTCCTCGCGGATCTGCCCGCGTCGGTCCGTCGGCAGCTCGACGAGGACGACGAGGTCGTGGTCCTGACCACGCCGGAGGAGACCGGCCACCTGCTCACCTCGGTGAAGGCGCCGGCCGTGATCGTCCGCCCGGACCGCTACGTGCTGGGTACGGCGCAGGACACGGCAGACCTCGAGGTCCTCCTGCAAACCCTTCCCACAACCCGGTCCGACCCACAGCACCGGCCGACGCCGACCACCGCCGCGAGCGCGCCCCGAGCCTGACCCCCGCACGCACATCAGCCCGCCCCACGGAGCCACCCATGTCCTTCTCGCCCATCACCCATCTCCGCCACGTCGACATCGCCGTGCAGGACTACGACAAGCAGGTCGCCTTCTATGCCCAGAAGTGGGGCCTGACCGAGACCGGCCGGGACGGTGACGTCACCTACTTCGCCGCCGTCGGGTCACCGGAGCAGTACGTCATCCGGGTCCGCCGCTCCCGGGACAAGCGCCTGGACCTCATCGCCTTCGGCTCGCCGGACCGTGCGACGGTCGACGCGCTGGCCGAACGCCTGGGCCGCGCCGGTGTGCGGCTGGTCGGCGAGCCGGACGCCCTCCAGACGCCCGGTGGCGGGTACGGCTTCCGCTTCTTCGACGTCGAGGGCCGCACCGTCGAGGTGTCCACCGAGGTTCAGTCCCGTACGCACCGCAAGATCGAGGAGCGCGAGGACATTCCCGTGCGCCTCTCCCACGTGGTCCTGAACTCTCCCCAGCCCGAGCGCATGCTGGCCTTCTACGAGAAGCACCTGGACTTCCGTCTGTCCGACACCCTCGTCCACCCCGACCTCGGCGGCGTCATGTGGTTCGCCCGGTGCAGCCCCCAGCACCACAGCATGGCCATCGCCCGCGCCCCCCACGCCTCCCTGCACCACGCCTCCTTCGAGATGCGCGGCATCGACGAGTACATGCGCGGCAGCGGCCGCCTGCTGCGCGACGACGTCCCCAAGATCTGGGGCCCCGGCCGCCACCTCGCCGGCGACAACTGCTTCACCTACTTCAAAGACCCCAACGGCAACACCATGGAATACACCACCGAGTTCCCTGAACTGGACGAGGACACCTGGCACCCCACCCTCTTCGACACCCGCAACCCTGAGACCTCCGACCAGTGGGGGACGGCGAATGCGATGAATGAGTTCGTGACCCGGGAGATGTTCAACGATCCCGACAAGGCCCTGTTCACCGCACCGCCTGTGTGAGGTGTCCCCGGCTCACCCGGCCGCCGGCGTCTCCGGCCGGGGCGCCAGCCCCCGGATGCCCATGTCCACCAGCTGCTCCGCGAGAGAGTCATCCAGCGGGGCGAGGCCGAAGAGCAGGTGCAGATAGACGGGGGCGTAGATCATCTGCGTGGCGGCCGCCGGGTCGAGGTCGGTGCGGAAGACGCCCTCGTCGATGCCGCGCTGCATGAGTTTCTCCACCGCCCGGTACCGGTCGTCCCAGAACCGGGAACGGAACGTCTGCAGCGTGGCAGGATCGTACTGGCACTCGGCGATGATCTGCGAGATCAGTTTGCCCTGCGGGCCGGCGTACCGGGCGATCAGCGCCTTGAGATGCGCCAGCAGCGCGTCCCGCACCGGCAGCTTCTCCGGGATCCTGGTCTGTGCCAGGTGATTGTCCATGAAGGCGTCGATGACCACCGCGGCCTTGCTGGGCCACCAGCGGTAGATCGTCGCCTTGCTGACCTTGGCGCGCTTGGCGATCGCCTCGATGGACAGCTGCTGCACCGTGACGGCCCGCTTGCCGTCCCGGACCAGCAGGTCCATGGTCGCGTCCAAGACCGCCCTGCGACTCGATTCACTCCGTATTGCCACGGGCCAAAAATACCGCACCTGATCGGATTCCAACCCAGCTTCCAGAGGGATCGACAGCTCAGATCGGTCTCGATAAGATACGAAACGTATCGTTCATGATAAGGGGTTGATGAGAATGAAGATCGGTCGGATCTCTGTACCTTCTCCGGATGGTCCCCTGACACGGCTGGTCGCCGTGCGGCCGGAAGCGGGACAGGTCATCGATCTCGCCCGCGCCTACGCACTGGGCCGACAGGAGCAAGGGGCCACCCCGGACGCCGCCCGTCGGCTGGCCGCGGCCCTTTTCCCGTCCAGCACGGCTGAGGCGATCGGCGCCGGACCCGCCTTCCTGGAGGCCGCCCACTGGGCGGTGGAGCAGGCCGGCGACGACGCCTCGGCCGCCCTCGACGAGGTCACCTGGGCCGCGGCCGTCGACCCGCCGGTCATCCGCGACGGACTGACCTTCCCGCAGCACATGCTGGGGTTCTCACGGAAGGTGGGCGGCGGTCTGCCGAACCCGCAGCTGTTCAGCACACCCGGCTACTTCAAGGGCAGCACCGGTGTGGTCTACGGCCACGACCAGGAGGTCCCGTACCCCGGGTACTCCGAGTTCGTCGACTACGAACTGGAGATCGGGATCATCGTCGGCGCGGCGGGACGCAACCTGACCCCCGAGCAGGCCGGAGCCCGGATCTTCGGCTTCACGATCTTCAACGACTTCAGCGCCCGTGACGTCCAGGGCCCCGAGATGGGCATGGGCATGGGCCCGCAGAAGTGCAAGGACTACGCCTACGGCATCGGGCCCTGGATCACCACCGTCGACGAACTGTCCTCCCTGGAAGGGCTGAGCGGGACGGTCACGGTCAACGGCGAGGTGTGGAGCCGCACCGTCTCCGACGGAATGATCTACTCGCCTGCCGAGTTGCTCGCCTATGTCTCCATCAGCGACAACCTCCAGCCCGGCGACCTCATCGGCTCCGGCACCCTCCCCAACGGCTCCGGCCTGGAGATCGACCGCCGCCTCAAGCCCGGCGATGTCGTCGAACTGGAGCTGAGCGGTGTGGGCGTCCTGCGCAACCGGATGAGCGCCGAACCGGACAAGGCCCCCTGGTGGCCCGAGCCCCGCCCCTACCCCTTCACTGCCGAGACCGACTGAGGACGGACAAGACACATGGCTTACCTGCAAGGCCCCGAGCCCGTCCGCCGGATCGTCACCGGACACACGGACGACGGCCGCTCCACGATCATCATCGATGGCCCCAGCCCCAACGTGTTCGCCTCCGAGACCGTCACCGGCTTCGGCGCGGTCGTGCCCTGGCTGACCGAACCGGGAGACATCTCCAACAGCGGGAACGACGACCCGGCCACCGCCGACGCCACTGTTCCCATGTACCCGAAGGTCGGCGGTACGGTCTTCCGGATCGCGAGCTTCCCGCCGGACACGCACTACGCGGACGGCACCGAGTCCCTCTTCGGTGACATCGGCGGCGAGCACGCGCGGGACGCGGCCGGGGACATGGACACGGCGGATGGCAGACACTTTTGGTTCCACCGCACCGACAGCCTGGACTACGCCATCGTCCTGGAGGGCGAGGTCTGGCTACTGACCGACGAGGGCGAGACCCTTGCCCGCGAGGGCGACGTGATCGTCCAGCGCGGTACCAGCCACGCGTGGTCCAACCGCAGCGACCGCGTCTGCCGCGTGGCGTTCATCCTGCTCGGATCCCTTCCCCTGGATCCGGCCCAGTCATGACAGCCGTCGACGACGTCCTGTGGCGGCCCGACGGCCGACGGACCGGGGCGTGCGCGCTGGCCCGCTTCCGCGAGCGACTCGACGACTACCGGGGAGGCGACGACTACCTCGAACTGTGGCGCTGGTCGACCGCCGAGCCGGACCGCTTCTGGCAGGCCGTCGTCGACTTCGAAGGGGTACGCCTCGGCGGTACCCCCACGGGGCCGGCGGCCCCCGCCCGGATGCCCGGCGGCGCCTGGTTCCCGGGCCGTACGGTCAACTACGCCGAGCACCTGCTGCGCGAGCGGACCGGTGACGCGCTTGTCGTGATCGACGACGACGGCACTTCGCACACCGTCTCCCGGGCCGAACTGCGCCGCCGCGTCGGCGCGCTCTCCGCGACGCTGCGCTCCATGGGAGTGGGCCGCGGCGACCGGGTCGCCGCCGTGCTCCCCAACCGTGCCGAGGCCGTCGTGGGCCTGCTCGCCTGCGCCAGTGTCGGCGCCGTGTGGTCGGTGTGCTCGCCCGAGTTCGGGGCGGAGGCGGTGCTCGCCCGGTTCGCCCAGCTTCAGCCGCGCGCGGTGATCCTCTGCGACGGCTACCACCATGGCGGACGGAGCTTCGACCGACGGGACGAGATGGCCACCGTGCTGGCAGGTCTGCCGTCCGTCGAACATGTCCTGTGGGTCGACCACATCAACCCCGGCAGCAGGCCGGCGACGGGGCTGCCGGTCCACTCCTGGGGCGAGGCGACCGCCGACGCCCGCGAGCCGGAGTTCGCGGACCTGCCCTTCGAGCATCCCCTGTGGGTGCTCTTCTCCTCCGGCACTACCGGGGTGCCCAAGGGCATCGTCCACGGACACGGCGGTGTACTGCTCGAACACCTCAAGACCCTGCGCCTCCAGTCCGACCTCGGCGAGGGCGACCGCTTCCTCAACGTCGCCAGCACCAGCTGGGTGGTCTGGAACATGCTGGTCTCCGGGCTCGCCGTGGGCGCGACGATCGTCCTGCTCGACGGCAGCCCCGTCCGCCCAGACCTCGGCCGGGTGTGGCGCGAGGTCGCCCGGCACGACGTGGACATGGTGGGCCTGAGCGCCGGTTATGTGCACGCCTGCCTCAAGGACGGCGTCGTACCCGAACGCGGCCGGCTGCGGACGGTCCAGGTGACCGGCTCCCCGCTGTCGACGGCCGGGTTCCGGTGGATCTACGAACACTTCGGCGACGTCTGGCTGGCGTCGATGAGCGGTGGCACCGACGTCTGCTCGGTCTTCGTCGGAGGCGCGCCCACCCTGCCGGTGCGCTCCGGACGCCTCCAGGCCCCGGCCCTCGGCGTCGCCGTCGAGGCGTGGGACCCGGACGGCAAGCCGGTGCTCGACCGGCGCGGCGAACTCGTCGTCACCCAGCCGATGCCGTCCATGCCGGTCGGCTTCTGGAACGACCCCGACGACAAGCGCTACCACGACAGCTACTTCGCCATGTACCCAGGCATCTGGCGCCACGGCGACTTCATCGAGTTCGCCGGGGACGGCAGCTCGGTCATCCACGGGCGTTCCGACTCCACCCTCAACCGCCAGGGCGTGCGGATGGGACCGGCCGACATCTACCGGGTCGTCGAGGAGATACCCGAGGTCGCGGAGGCGCTCGTCGTCGGAGCCGAACTCGGCGACGACTACTACATGCCGCTGTTCGTGGCCCTGCGCCCCGACGCGGACCCCGGCGCCGTCGAGCCGCTGATCCGGTCGGCGATCCTGGCGAAGCTCTCGCCGAGGCACCTGCCGGACGAGATCGTCCCCGTACGAGCCGTCCCGCACACCCGCACCGGCAAGAAGCTGGAAGTGCCCGTCAAACGGCTGCTCCAGGGCGACGCCCTGGCCGACGTGGTGGATCTCGGGTCGGTCGACGACGCGTCGCTCGTCCGCGAATACGCGGCCTTCGCCCAGTCCCGCACGGCGGGACTCGTGAACCGAGGGAACTGAGGAACCCATGACAGCGACACCCTTCTCCGTGGGCACCTTCGCCGACGGCACCGCAGTTCCCTTCCCGGGTATCGTCGTGGACGACAGGGTCTACGACACCCGTGCCGTCCTGCCCGCTGCGGCGACCACCGCGGCGCTGCTCGCCGACTGGGACACGGCGCTCGACGCGCTGCAGACGCTCGCGGACTCGGTCTCCGGTGACGGGCGGCCGGTCGGCGAGCTGCGGGTGATGGCGCCCGTCCAGCCTCCGGGCCAGATCTTCGGCGCCGGAGCGAACTACCGGGAGCACGTCATCCAGATCACGGTCGCGCACCGGCTGGGTGCCGCCGACGCCACCGAGGAGGAGCTGCGGGAGCAGGCGGCACGCGAGCTGGACGAGCGCGCGGCCCATGGCGAGCCGTATGTCTGGGTGGGGGTCCCCTCCGCGATCAGCGGCCCCTACGACGACGTGATCCTCCCGGCGGTGGGAGACCACCACGACTGGGAGCTCGAACTCGGCGTGGTCATCGGCAGGGAGACCCGGAACGTCACAGTCGAGGAGGCTCTCGACTCGGTGGCCGGCTACACCATCTGCAACGACCTCACCACCCGCACCCTCGTGCCCCGCACCGACATCCCGATGATGGGCACCGACTGGATGCGCGCCAAGAACCACCCGACCTTCTATCCCACGGGCCCCTACCTCGTCCCGGCCCGCTTCGTCCCGGACCCCGCCGCACTCGACATCACCCTGCGCCTGAACGGGGAGACGATGCAGAAGGGCAGCACCTCGGACATGATCTTCGGTGTAGCCGCCCTGATCTCCTACGTCTCCCGCATGGTCACCCTGCAGCCGGGAGACATGATCATCACCGGTTCCCCGGCGGGCAACGGCTCCCACTACGGTCGCTTCCTCCGGCCGGGCGACGTGATGGACGCCGAGATCACGGGTCTGGGCGTGCAGCGCACGGTCTGCCGCGCGGCGACCGACAACATCTGACCGACCGCCAGGACGCGGGGGCCGCCCCGCGGCCCGGGCC